>JBLIOG010000014.1:0-34719 GCA_047639625.1 Gammaproteobacteria bacterium | reverse complement strand
AACTGGGGTCGATACTTCCAACCAGATCATAACCTCGGGTACCAATCACATGGGAAAAATGAGTGGTGGGAACGAAAGCCCAAGCAATAATTGTCTCCACTGCCAGGCCTTTAGCCGAAAGCTCGACTTCAGGTAGACGGCCCGTAAGGCAATAATGAAATGAATTGTAATCGCACTATAGAGTAAAATTTGACCCGGAAGGTTTTGAAATAAACTTCCAACGGTCTTGCGATATGCTTCAGCCATCTCAATTGAGATTATCCCCATCGAGTGATTTATCAAATGAAGCGTGACGAATACGACAAGAACAATGCCGCTGTAAATAGGTAGTTTCGATATCAGATGATTCATAAAGTCACATTCGGTTATCAGGAAATCTCGAAAAATCACACCACATCAGCCGCATTCCGAAAACGTTTGTCCCTGCGATGCCTTGCCGCAGTAGAGCTGTTAAACAGGTTTGATCAACCGAAAATCCATTGAACCATTTATCATCAGATACCGCGCCACTAGTCGAATGATTGTAGCCGAAACAAGAGTCCGGTTGTCCGGCCTCCCCGGTATTCGAGATCAGGTCTGTGAGTATTCATCTGGGAGTCTGTCGGACTTAGATTTTTAATAAATAAATTGACGCATACCTTCATCACTAGCGTTAATCAGATACCAACAGCTTTCGATATCTTCAAATAAAGTTATATTGTGCCTTTTCACCATCACAAGAAGTTGATCCAGATATTCTATCTCAATCTGAAAATTAACACCTCTTCCAAAAGGCAAACCCCAAAGCGGCATGGATGTGGGTGGACATATTTACCTGGTTATTAGAATCAGGACTATCATCAAATGCTGGTTTGTTATTTGCTCCTCCGCCTACTTTCAGCGCGCCGACTATTGTTAGCTCTTATGGAGTGATAGTTTCGTCAACTGGTGTTCGAGTCATTTTTCGCACTGGCATTTGGATTGCTCGGTGGAGACTGCTTCTCGATGGATTCAGAGCTTTTTAGATTTATTACACACTGCTCTTAACCTGGCATCCACTCTACTGCTAAACTAGCGCTATTTGAAACTGACCCCTCGATTATGAATCAACTCGAAGCTTTGCAACAGCATACTACCCTGGTCGCTGATACTGGTGATATAGAGGCTATCAAGCTTTATACCCCGGAAGATGCAACGACCAATCCCTCGCTTTTATTAAAAGCAGTTTTGTTACCTCATTATCAATCACAACTCAAGCTAGCCCGGCAATATGCGGACAATCAGGGCGGTGACAATCAGACTCAACTAGGCAATGCAACCGATCGCCTGGCGGTTCTGATTGGACAGGAAATTTTGAATATCGTCCCTGGCAAGGTTTCAACAGAGGTGGATGCACGTCTTTCCTTTGACAAAGAAGCGAGTGTCGCAAAAGCCCGAAAGCTAATTGATATGTATGAAGCCGATGGTATTAACCGGAATCGTATATTGATAAAACTGGCTTCTACCTGGGAAGGTATTCAGGCCGCAGCTGAACTCGAAAAAGATGGCATAAACTGTAATCTGACCCTGTTATTTAGTTTCGCTCAGGCTCAGGCCTGTGCCGATGCAGGGGTATTTTTAATTTCACCTTTTGTCGGTCGTATATTCGACTGGTACAAAAAGTCAGATGGCGTTGAAGGCTATGCACCGGCGGAAGATCCTGGTGTCAAATCGGTACAACGTATTTATCGATACTACAAAACCTATGGATTCAATACAGTTGTCATGGGTGCAAGTTTTCGTAATGCGAATCAAATCCGTCAATTAGCGGGTTGTGATCGACTTACGATCAGCCCTGGTTTGATGCAGGAACTGGCCGATTGCGACGGATCATTAGAACGGATACTCAGTGCTGAAGCCGCTCAATCCGAAGATTCTAAATCTCCTCTCGATGAAAATGGGTTTAGATGGGGTCATAATGATGATGCTATGGCGACTGAAAAACTGGCAGAAGGTATTCGGTTGTTTGCAGTCGATCAGGAAAAACTGGAATCAATTTTGTCTGAATAAATTAGATCCGATAGATATTGAACTACATTTTTTTGCCAACGGTTAATGGAGGTTAAAAAACTTCCGCTCATGTTGATATAGGCTTCAAATCGCTCTTTGATTTCCCGTACGTATTTAACCGGTTCTCGACCATTAACATAACCGTATCGTGCTTTACTGGAGTATTGTCGTTTCGACAATAACAACATGGCTTTCTCAGTATTGCCGAACCACTTACTGTTATCCAGGCCCAGCTGCCTGGTCAGCCTTCTCGCATCATGAACATGGCCTAACCCAGCATTATAGGCCGCCAGTGAAAACCAGAGCCGTTCGCCGATGGGTAACTCTGCATCAAACCTATCACGCAACCAGCTTAAGTATTTCACTCCACCGTTTATATTTCCGGCCGGGTCTTTTATATTCTTTACACCTATTGAACTAGCCGTTCTGGGCATTAACTGCATAAGTCCGGTAGCCCCAGCTGGAGATTTTGCTTGAGGGTCAAAGCCACTTTCCTGATACATCTGAGCAGTGATTAGCCGCCAGTCGAAACCAAATTGATTTGCATATTTTCTAATCAGCTTATCATAAGGAGAGATTTGTCCTTCCAGGGTATCGACTATCCGTCCTTTTGCCAGTCGCTTGACTGAACGTTGGTTTTTAAAATACTTTGCATAGAGAACATTATAATATTCTCCTTTGTAGGTTTTCTTAATAAATTTATTTAAAGCCGCCTGTAGTTTTTGATTTTGCTTTCTAATCGCGATGGAATGTGCAGACTTAGTTTCAAGTTTCAATGCCGAACGCACAGGCTGTGAATCGGCAAGTGCAATTTCGAGCAAGTGCTCATCAGCGAGTGTTGCATCGTAAGTTTTATCACCGACCTGTTGAATCAATTGCTCGATTTCAACTGAGTCGTCGATTGATCGAATATTCAGATTTGCACCATTCTGCTGGAGTTTCGCAAGGCTTAAATTTTCACTGCTATTAAGACGTACGGCCAACACCTGTCGATTCAAATCTTCGACGCTTTTGGCTTTATTATCTCGGTGCACGATGATATGACGTGCGGCAAAATGATAAGGCTGAGTAAACTCGACACCCTGCGCTCGCCTGGAATCTAACGGTTCCAGGAAACCCATGGCCAAATCGGCTTTTCCATCAAGCAGCCAACCATAAAGATCGTTATGACCGGGTGGAACGACAACTTTGAGTCGAAGGTTATGAAAACGCGCAAATTCGCTAATAATTTCGTATTCAAAACCCATTAGTTCTCCGCGATATAGAAAATAAGAGGCTGAATTATTGCGTAATAGGACTCGTAATGTTTTGCGTTTTATTATTTGATCGAAATCTCCTGAAAATATTTGTTCTCTTTCATCTACGGCATGTTCAAGTTGCAGATATCGATTGATTTCAGAAACCAGTTGTATTGCATTTTTACGGATGCCCCAGCCTATGTTTCGCTGACTACTAAAGTTTACGGCTACTTTAATGTCATCACGATATCCCTGGAAAATACCAACCAGGTTGTCATCCATAATGGTAGCGTCAATGTCCCCATTTACGAGGATATCCAGTAGTTGTTCACGATTGGTATGATCCGGCACGGCGAGAATATCGATATCAGGGTATTTATTCTTTTTTAACCATTGGAGTGCGTGCCAAAAGGTGGAGCCGACATTCACCATTACCTTTTTCCCGTTAAGATCGGCCACAGTCTGAATAGAATCATTATGTCTTGAGACGATTACCTGCTCCTTGACATGGTCGACCGGGACTGAAAAAGAAATTCTCTTAAGTCTTTGGTCATTAATAGTCAGGTTAGCGATAATAATATCGCCTTTACCGGCTTCAAGAGCAGGGATAAGCTCAGAAAAATTATTCACCAGTACCAGTTCGGGCCTGAGACCATGGTTAGCGGCAAAAGCTTCAGCTACCAGCAGTTGTTCAGCGAGAGGGGAAGATACTCGGGGTAAATAACTTACCTGGCTATAGTCACGTTGCACCAGAATACGCAGCTTTCCACTGGCGAGAATCGCATTGAAATCACCTTCCATAATTTCAACCTGATCAACAGTATTCAGGCCACGATTGACAAATGCCTCTACATTTAAAGACAAGCTGAACAGTCCGAATAGTATGATTAGACTCAATAATAACTGGTTTTTGGCATCTGATATTAGCATGCAGCCTCTCCGTATAGAGCCGACATCATATCAAAATAATCAGGGAGGTATACGTGACTGGGCAATCAAGTTCAAATTGCGTTCGAACTTCAAACTAAATATCATGACCTCGTTCACATAAATCAGGCTAAGCCCAATGCATCTCAGTCAGGCCCAGGTGTCCAACTACCAGGAAAACGGTTACCTTTTCCCGCTTGATTTAGCCGAATCACTTGATATGAAGAAGATTAAATCTGACTTTGATCGACTACAAGTCTTGCAACCTCCCAGCGGTATAAATAAACCTATGGCAGGATATCTTCGCCAAAATGCTCAGTATCTATTTCCCCTGATCAACCAAATAGCGTTGTTCCCTGATTTACTGGACAAGGTAGAAAGCATTCTAGGCGATACGCTCCTACTCTACAGCGCAGAATTCTTTATCAAAGAACCCCAAACCAACAAAGTCGTAACCTGGCATCAGGACCTGACCTATTGGGGGCTTGGCGAAACTGATGACGAGATAACCGCCTGGGTCGCCTTATCCGATGTCAACGTAGAATCGGGCTGTATGCAATTTATTGCTGGCTCCCACAAAAACCGCATTCTGCCTCATCAGGACAGTTATTCTGAGAACAACTTGCTTTCTCGTGGTCAGGAAATTGCGATTGAAATCGATGAAAAGCAAGCCGTCAATATTGAATTAATGCCTGGTCAGGTTTCTTTTCATCATGGTCGAATATTTCATGCGTCCGGCCCAAATCGTAGTCACAATCAACGTATAGGGCTTGCTTTGCGATATATAAAGCCGTCGGTCCAACAGCAATTCAATGATCACGATTATGCGATTCTTGCCCGAGGCCAGGACCAATCTGAACATTGGCGATATGTGAAGCCTCCAAAGGAAAACTTTGATCCGGATAATTTCAACCAATATCACGACATACTTGCCGAGCAGAAAAAAATACTGATGCGTGTTTGAGCCGGCTCGTCACATAAAAGTTGCCCCATCAGACACGATCATTTTAATTGGGCTGAATTTCGGTTAAGTTATCGCCTTTATTGATTCAAATATTAACCATGCCTATAGATATCGACCGCATCCGCAATGAGACTCCTGCCTGTGCCAACCTGATCCATTTCAACAATGCCGGGGATTCACTTTCCCCACAACCGATCGTCCAGGCAATTACTAATCATCTGGAACTTGAAGCTAGCATTGGTGGCTACGAGGCTGAAGATGCTGCCAACCCAACCCTCAGCCAATTTTATGATGTTACGGCAGAATTAATCGGTGCTAAAACGGATGAAATTGCCTACGCTGAAAACGCAACCCGAGCCTGGGATATGGCTTTTTACTCTCTACCACTGGCAGCCGGTGACGAAATACTGACTCATGAAAGCGAATATGCTTCTAATTTTCTGGCCTATATTCAGCGAGCCCGTCGGCACGATCTCAAGATTAGGGTTGTACCCTCGGATCAATATGGACAAATCGATGTAGCCGCACTCGAATCGATGATTAACCCACGAAGCCGCCTGATCTCAATAAACCACATTCCCACTCAAAGCGGCCTGGTTAATCCTGCAGAAAAAGTGGGCGAAATAGCCCGCAAATACGGTTTAATTTACCTGCTGGATGCCTGTCAGTCAGTTGGACAAATGCCGGTTAATATCGAATCTATTCAATGCGACCTATTATCCGCAACAGGCCGTAAGTTTTTGAGAGGCCCGCGTGGAACCGGTTTCCTCTATGTTCGGGACTCAATACTGGAGAAACTCGACCCTCCCTTTATCGATTTACATTCAGCCAGGTGGATTGATAAAGATAATTATGAGTTTATTGCCGGAGCAAGGCGTTTTGAAAACTGGGAAAGTTATGTTGCTGGACGGATCGGCCTGACCCGAGCTATCGAATACGCTTTGGAAATAGGTCTGGAAAATATTCAAAATCGAATAACCCACTTATCTACTTCACTTCGGCGTTCTCTATCTGCCATACCTGGCGTAACTGTCAGGGACCCCGGTGAACAACAGTGCGCTATTGTTACCTTTGATAAAGCGGGTGAAGCGGCTGCCGCTATGGTTGATAGATTGCGCCAGCAAAATATTAATATTTCATTCACTACCGGTGCCAGCGCCCGCCTCGATAAACGCTTTACCGATAGTGGTACTAATTTTGCGCGGGCTTCAGTCCATTATTTTAATACCGACGAAGAGATTGATCGCTTTTGTCACGTCGTAGACAGTCAATCCTGACATGAGCCAACCAACCAATCATCAGAAGAATCAGTATCGATATTTTTTACCCATTCAAACCCGCTGGATGGACAATGACTGCTACGGTCACATAAATAATGTTATCTACTATGCCTATTTTGACACCATTTCAAATCATTACCTGATTAAAGAAGCAGGTTTCGATATCCATAGGGATGAAACCATTGGCTACATCGTCAATAGCAATTGCCAGTATTTGAAAAGCTTGAGCTTTCCAGAAGCGCTGGAAGGCGGTTTTCGAGTGAACAGAATAGGAAACAGTTCGGTCGAATATGGCATCGCCATTTTTAGAGAAGGTGAAAAAGAACCTTCAGCCCACGGCACATTCACCCATGTGTTTGTCAATCGTCAATCACAGACATCAGCACCAATCCCGCCAAATATTCGATCTGCACTGGAACGGGTTTTGATTTGAAACATCACTTCATTTCAAAACCCTGGCCTTTTAGAAAACCTCGCATGTGCGGGCGCGATTCCTTACCTAAAAAATCCGACATCTGTTCACTCCAACCCATTGATTTATTGCCACCTGTTCGGGTCTGATAATAATTCTGAACGGTTTCGTCATAATGCTGAATCTGTTCTTTATCACCCGTTTCCAAATAGCGGTCAGTTTTGACAATGACTTCAACTGGAAGCCTCGGCTTAACTTCCGGATCCTGATCCGGATAGCCCAGACACAGCCCAAACACTGGATACACCCCCTGAGGTAAATCGAGCAACCTGGCTACCCACGCCGGATCATTTCGAATACCACCGATATAGCAGATACCCAACCCTATGGATTCTGCAGCAACAACCATATTTTGAGCCATCAGCGCGACGTCAACGGTGGCAATAATAAATTGCTCGGTAAAACCTTCAGTCGCAACTGCATCGTGCATGGCACAGCAGTTTGACGAACGTCTTAAATCAGCACAAAACACCATGAATTCTGGTGCCGTGGCCACATAACTCTGGCCGCCTGTAATTTCAACAAAATCATTCCGTACTTCAGGTTGTTTGACCCTTATTATGGTCGTGCCCTGTAAAAAGCTCGAGGTAGCGGCCCCCTGACCCGATTTCACCAGGGTTTCAAATATTTCATCACTCACCGGCTGGTCGGTAAACTTACGAATCGACCGGTGAGACTGTAATAGATCAATAACTGAGTTCATAAAATTTCCTGTTTACTAAATTGGCTGATTTGTACTTCGGCACCATAATCGGCGTAATCACCATCGGTACGTTTACCGCGAAAATCAGCCCACTTGATCAAATTGTAACGAGCTGACACCTGCTCGCTTATCACCGATGGCAGCGGATATACCTGCGCAGTTGCTGCAGGATTAAAGAAAAACGGCAGGCTGTAGCGATCGCGATTTTTCATTGCAAGAACCCGATGAATAGCCGCCTGATAAATGTCATTCGACCAGACCTGCATCATGTCACCGGTATTGATAACCAGAGCATTTTCTACTGGAGGCACGTTATGCCAGAATCCATCCCGATAGACCTGTAATCCACCAATATCATCCTGTAACAAAACAGTTAATGCACCTGCATCGGTATGATGATGAACACCCAGGTCAGCAACCTGCTGGTGTTGTTCAGTTTGATTCTGCATTGGGTCTTTGACAGGATAATAATTTAGCCGCAGAAAACCGGTATGGTTGGTTTCAAAATCACCATGCATGAAGGTTGATGGCAACTCGAGTCCGACGCAAAAAGCTTCGAGCAAGGTCAAAGACAATCGACTACAGGCCGAAAAATAATCCTGGAGAACTGACTTAATTAGAGGTTGACCCGCAGGCCATTGATTCGATTGTTGATAGATCGTATCTATCCCCTCGTGGGTAAAGTCGAAAACTTCTTTCTTATCACGTTGGTTTTTGGTCAGCTCATTATTGTAAAAACCCCAGGGATTTTCCCGGCTTCGCATAATCGACTGTTTCTTTTCTTCAGCAAATGCGAACAAAGCATGGGTTTGAGACCAGACTTGAGAAAATTTTTCGCTCGAAATCCCATGATTTATAACCTGAAAAAAACCCCAGCTTCGACAGGCACTGGCAATTTGGTCAACGGCTTGCCTGGCGGCACTTCCCGACGAATCAATCAGGAGCTCTGAAATATCGATAACAGGAACCTGATCCGCAAGCGACAGGGTTTCAGCTATGGGTTTCTTATCAAGATCTACTTCATTTTTTGACACAAAACATCTCCTCAAAAACCAGGTACGTTAACTATAGGGAAAGCTTTAAGACGTGATCCCAATGTCATTAAGTTAAACCAAATACCTGGTGGGTTGGGTTGGCGGCTTTATCGCGTAAACCAATTCAAATACCTCAGGCCGGGCTTCGACATCTCCTGCGCCGCCTAAGAGCACCTGCTATTGGTTCTCTACCTCCGGGAGCACCAGACCGTTGCATCCAGGCAGCGTACCCAACCTCTTAACTTAACGGCATTGGGCGTGAACCTTAACTTTCCGACTCCATGTGTTTCATTTCCTGCATGGCTTTCTGAATATTACGAATGGTCTCTGCGGGTAATTTTTTACAATCACGGCCAAACTGTTGTAAATATACTTTATACCAACCGTGTCCGAAAATTTCATTACATTCGGATATTGAAGATTCCCTTTGATCCAGGACCTGCTGTTCGAGATTTTCACGATCGCTTACCGGGGTATAAGCGAAATCAGATTCAACTCGGATCGTCGTAATTGTCTCAAGGATAACAACTGCCTCAGCCCAGTATTTAGCAAAATCAGCCTTCATAAAATGGCGCTGAATCAATTGGCCATTATCTAGCTCAATTTCAATAAATGGTTTACGAAATATAGGATTACTGGCTCGCAGTGAAATCACTTTTCGAGAGCGGGGGGGATTTTCCACCAGCTCGTCTATAACAGGATTATCTTCGGCAAAATGATCGAGGGTTATATTCATCTTTTTCTTCTAATTAAAAATCATTCGGCTAATCCCGATCACAGATATTACAATCATAGCGGTACCCAATGCTCTTTTGAACATTCGATCATTCTCTACAAGCCTCTCATGCAGGCGGATACCAATGAAATGACCGATCGCAACTGCCGGAATCAATGCCAGCGTGCTCGCAACCTGCAGATCGATTCCAAACCAGTAAAGCGTGATGGCCTTAAATGAGACAAGGAATAACCAGAGTACCCACATTGTATCGCGCAACGCACTGCGCGCGATCAATTTGACATAAACGGCCGCAATCAGCGGTGCCCCAGACAACGAAGTACCTGACAAATAACCGCCGCCCGCCAACATAAGTTTATCCGCCCAGGGGCGCTCCGTTTTAAACCGTAAATTCAGAATCCACATGATCGCATACAGACTCGTTATTCCGTAGATGATAATCACCAGCCATTGATTCGGTAAGGTCACTAAACCAAATACACCTGCAATTTTTAACGGAATAATATATCCAATGGTATTTTTCAAAACCGACCAATCAATATTATGTATACGCGATTTCAGAGAAATCGATGTGAAAAATATCAGATGCAGTGACAATATGGGTAACCAGAACAGGGGTTGGTTATCAATCATCAATAATACCGGGAGGGATAAAACGGCACCGCCAAAACCCAGGCCGGCCCGCACAAAGCCCGACCAGACAAAAACCAGTGCTACCTGCGCAATCTGGGTGGTCGATAATTCAAATAATTGAACGGAAAAGATCGGGTATTCCTTCGGGAAACTAACGCACCATTCTACGTTAATCCCGTCGATAGCTTAAGTCAGATATAAGTTGTTTTATAAACTAACTGACCTTTCCGGTTAGGCAAGTAGACTTGAAACATTCCCTGATCTTCAAGTATTATTCTGATCCCTTTTATCACCCTTCAATGCCATGTTGACACCCTATTTAGATTGTAGCTCGGATATAAGCTCGGTTCGAACCGGGCCATTCAGTCAACCAATGTGCTGGCTCACTGACGATATATCGGAAAATGACTGGATGGTCCGGTTGTCGGCAGATGCGCTCAAAGAAATCGACCGGCTCGCAAGCTTCATCGAACAGAATCCTCAACAGCATTATCAACGACAATTGTCTGAAGTGAAACTTCAACATTGCCACCAGGCTATGATGGAAATGAAACTAAGACTTGATGACGGTGTCGGTTTTACGGTACTTGATCGTCTGCCGGTCGATCGATATCCACTTGAAACCCTGGTCGAAATTTACTGGTTATTAGGTCAGGTTATCGGAAGGCCGGTTGCGCAAAAATGGAACGGGCAAATGATTTATGATGTTCGCGATACAGGTAAGGCTTTTGCATACGGGGTTCGCGGATCACATACCTCGACTGAATTATTATTTCATACCGACAACGCATTTGCCCGTATGGTCCCGGACTATGTCGGCTTATTCTGCCGCCATCCCGCTAAGTCTGGTGGAATCAGTCGTTTCTGTAGTTTGTATTCGTTACACCAACGCCTTTACGACCAATATCCCGAAGCCCTGACCAGGCTCTATCAACCATTTTTATTTGATCGACAAAAGGAACATGCTGAAGGCGCGGAAAAAACCTGCTTTGCACCATTTTTTAGTTGGAAGAATAATCGGCTGTTCGCTCGAGCCAATACTTCTTTAATCAGAAAAGGTTACGGAATAGCGAAAGAGGAACCCGATGAATCAGTGATTTCAGCGCTCGATGCCGTTGATGAAATTTGCCAATCCGATGATCTCTGGTATGAAGCTGGCCTTGAACAGGGTCAAATTCAATATCTAAACAATCATGAAATCGGTCATTATCGCAGCGCATTCGAAGATCACGAGGACCCGGATAAAATACGCCATTTATTCCGGTTGTGGCATCGAGCAGAGGGCTCCTCCAGTTATGACGGCCTCTACCCAATCTAAGGGGTACCCTTAGCGCTTTATTGCGCCTTAAGCGCCTCAATGATAGCGGGAAGCTGTAATCGGAGAATCTTACCGGAAGGGCCTTTTGGCAGGTCATCCATAAAATAAATGATTTTGGGGCATTTATAAATGCCAACACCTTCCGTGCAAAATGCTTTAAGTTCATCTTCAGTGCACTCGTAACCATCGCGAACGACCACACAGGCAACTACTTCCTGCCCGTAGTTTTCATCATCTACACCGACTGCAGCCGCTTCCAGAATGGCTTCATGCATATAGAGTACGTCGTCAATTTCTCGGGGGGCAATGTTTTCACCACCACGAATAATCAATTCTTTGGAACGCCCAGTAATAAACAGATAGCCATCTGCGTCTTTTTTACCGAGATCACCGGTTAAAAACCAACCATCTATAATGGACGATTCTGTTGCCTCGGGATTTTTATAATAATAATTTAGAAGGTTTTGACCTCGAATAGTGAGCTCACCAACTACCTCGGGAGAACACTCATTACCCTGATCATCAACAATAATAATTTCATTCCCATATGGCAACCCGACCGAGCCCGGTTTATGAGGTAATGGGGGTAATGGATTGCTCGCAACCGTCCCGGCTGTTTCCGTGAGTCCGAGCGTTTCGATCATCGGGATCTGAAAAGTATCTTCCCACTGATTTAAAGTAACAGCGGCCAAAGGTGCTGATGCTGATCGCGCAAATCTGAATTTAGCAAGCCGAGGGTCATTTCCAAACTCAAAGGATTCCTGATCAATTCGATCAAGTAGATACTTAATAATGGTCGGTACGATACTACTCCAGGTGCATTCAAACTCGGCGACTAACGACCAGTAATTTTTAGCGCTAAACCGCTCAGGCATGACTATGCTTCCACCACTGAATAGCGGGGCTGAAACCGTAACCATAGCCCCATTTATGTGATAAATCGGCAACACACAGAGTGCTCTGTCTTGAGGCGTCAGCTGATGCGCTTCAGTCACGTTGCGACCACCATTAACGACAGCACGATTAGAAATCACAGCCCCTTTGGGCAAACCTGTAGAACCGGAGGTATACAACAATAATGCTGTATCTTCGGCATCTGGCGCATTGGGCTTCGATTTCAAACTGAGACTGGTATCTAGCTCCGGCCAGACTGGTCCCGTTAAATGGTCAACCTCTATCACTCGAATATCGCGGTCAATACTCGCCATGATCTCATTTAGCTTTTCCCTGTAATCAGCTGAAACCAAAACTACTTCAGTATCGGAATGGCCGAGTACATGGACCAGCTGCACTTTTCCAGCAACCGCATTTAACGGAACAATGATCCGATTAGCTGCCATCACGCCCAGGAATAGCTGGATGGTCCAGTATCCATTGTTAAGCAGAAAAGCAATTTTCCCGCCCTGCTCGAGACCCAGCCCATCGAGTCGGCCCGATATTTCGTCGACCGATGTTTTGAGCTGCCCATAGTTAAGCATTCGGCCTGATTCGGGGGCAACCACAAAAGTTCGCTCGGGCGACTGACTTGCGTGGTGCTCAATAACCTGCCGTACTGTTTCCATCTTTAATCTCTGCCGTAACGCGCAAAATGCGCCCCAAATAATTCATCTTCGGTTGGCTTGTCTTCTTCTCCAGCCCGAACAAGGTGAGTGATATTAATGAAATGCCGATAATTCAGGTTTTCACTGATGCTATTTCCACCCCAGGTACCGCATCCCATACTCAGAGTGAAATTGAGGGCGTTATTAAAGCTGCCACCATTTCCAAAGGTATGCGCCTGATTAACCAGAACTCTGACAACATCAATCTCTTCGGCGAGTCGAACCGGATGTCTTCTGTCTTCGGTATGAATTCCACAGGAATGTCCGCGCCCCTGCACGTTCAGGATATCAGTCACCAGCTTCACAGCATGATCAAAATCTGACGCTCTATATACGGTTAAAACAAGCGACAATTTTTCATCGACAAAGGCAGAGTCGGCATCAAACTTTGCCTCTTCAACCATAAAAAACCGACTACTTTCCGATCCTTCATTCAGGCCAATACCCGCCGCGAAAACATCCGCATCACGTGCAATTAAATCACGATTCAAATTCCCATTAATCCAGAGCTTTTGTTCAATTAAGTCCTTTTCGGCCATCGAACATCTATATCCACCGGCACGTTTCAAGGCTGCCATAGCATCATCGTAAACATCATCGAGAATAACCAGGGAGTTTTCCGATGAGCAGGAAGTGGAGTTATCAAATGTTTTGGAAGCGCAAATTTTTTCAGCGGCATCATCGAGCGCAGCGCTACTATCGATAATAACAGGGACATTACCCGCACCAACGCCAATCGCCGGGGTTCCACTACTATAAGCTGATCGAACATTGTTCTGCGAACCAGTTGCAACAATAAGATCCGATTTCTCCATCAGCAGTTTGGTTAAATTTCGCGATACCGGATGGGGTAAAATTTGAACCAGATCTTCGGGAGCACCTACTTTTTTCAAAGCAGACCGCATCAACTGAACAGTATCATTAGTGCTAGTCCAGCCCGCCGGAGAGGGCGCAATCACAATGGCATTTGCACCTTTTAAGGCCATCATCGCTTTGTTAACCGGAGTTGCCGCGGGATTGGTTGACGGCGTAATAGCAGCCACAACGCCAACAGGTTTGCCATATTTGACCATGCCATTGCCGGCATCGTCTTCGATAATACCCACGGTTTTGACGCGCATTAAATCCCGCAAGGTGCCGAATGTTTTACGCTGATTCTTGATGACTTTGGATTCGACATTACCAATACCGGTATCTTCAACCGCCATTTCGGCCAACTTTCGGGCATTTTCAGGTTTATAAAGCGCCCAGGCGATTGCTGTTACAACTTCGTCAACTCTTGCCTGATCTGCGCCAGAAAATGATTGAATCGCGTGATTACCACAGCTAATAAGATGATCAATTTTAGAGATTTCATCATCAGTGGCACCTGTAACGGCGCTCTTTACTGGACTAGCCATAAGCCTTATACCCCATTTAAGTAAGCGCGGAGTTTACCGGCAGTTCCACTGAAATTGAATCCCGCCCGAATGAATTTTTTTATTCTTCACATGCCTTCAAAAATTCAACCTGATAACATAGCCTATTTCACCTGAGATGATTCATTGATTGAACAATATGGCTACGGCATTGTTGGATGGTGCTTTCTTGCGCTAACCTGTGGTGGGTTTATAAAAGGCGCGCTAGGAGTCGGGACGCCACTACTAACAGTACCGATGATGGCCCTGGTTCTGCCACCTCAAATGGCAATCGCTTTAATGGCGATACCCGTCGTCGTAGCCAATCTATGGCAATATGCGCAGGCAGATCGTAGTACTGCGGTAGTGGGTCGCTTCTGGCCCGCATTTATAGGTATTCTAATTGGTACCTGGATTGGCGTAAAAATATTGTCCGTCATTGATACCCGAACACTTTTGATCGTCGTAGGGTCTGCGGTCATCGTTTTCGCACTACTACAGAGCACCGATCGCTATCGATTAAAGTTAACCGACAGGATGATAAAACCAGCGGGTGCTGTGTTTGGTTCGCTATCTGGGTTGATTGGCGGATTGTCTTCCTTTTTCGGTCCAATGCTCGTGGTTTATTTGATTTCAATTCCTAACCTCAGTAAAGATCAATTTGTCAGTTCTATTAGCTTTCTCTACATCAGCGCTGTCATTCCCTGGACGCTGAATCTTTACCTGTTCGGTTTGCTAGATGGAGATTTAATCGTCTATTCAGCATTTGCGGTGATACCGGTCACGCTCGGAATGCTTGCAGGTCAGCAAATCCGGGTTTTTATCAGTGAAGAAAAATTCAAACTACTGATCATCGGTATTTTACTGGTGTCAGGCATCTCGATGTTATGGCGTGCATACCAATAAGAAATGGTTATTGCTGGATAAAAACTCCTGCTAGACAGCTTTTGATCGCTGATATAACATCAACCGGGTAAGACTAATAACAATTCAACGTCATTGACTTAATGAGAGTTCGAATGTGATCGGGCCAAAGCCAATCAATATAAGTATAACAACCGAGGGATAACATGAAACTCAGACAATATCTGGCAGCCTGTGCTGTTGCCGTTACAACAATCGCGCTTTCGAGCACATCAGCCTGGGCCATGTCCTGTGCTACTGATGGGATGCCCGGATCTAAAGCTAAACCCAGCGGATATCCTGCACGTGCTTTGACTATGGTGGTTCCTTACGGACCTGCTGGTGGTTCAGGCCAGGTTGCTCAAGCTATGGCGCAGGCCGTTAGTGATTTGACCGGCATATCAATAAACCGTGATCATAAGCCTGGCGGTTCAGGCACCGTTGGTATGACGGCTTATATGGCTTCTCCAGCTGACGGTTATACCGTTATGGAACATATCGATGATGCTGCCAGTGCGCACGCGCTTGATTCAGGCCGTCCAAACCCTGCGGCTGATCTGATTCCACTGGTTACTTCACAGATCACTTTTTCGCAGATTTATATTAAAAAAGATGAAACACGATTCACCGACTGGAATTCATTTGTAAAATGGGTAAAAGGGCGTGATGGTAAAGCAACCATCGCCAACGTTTCGAAAGAAGGTTCGATGGAACGTGTCACCATGAAATTCATCACCGAAGCAACTGGAATGAAGATCCAGCAAATTTCATTTGATAAAGGTGCTCCACGATACGGCGCTCTGGCCGGTGGTCAGGTAGATGCTTTATTTGAGCAGCCTGGTGACGTTCGAAAATTCCTCGATGCGGGATTATTCAAGCCAATTCTGACTATCTTAAAAGACGCTCCATCCGCTTTTGCTGATGTCCCCTCTCTTTCTGATGCAGGTTTAAACTTTGAACCTCTATATCGATTCCGTGGTTTTTATGTTCATAAAGAAGCACCTGCTGATCGAGTTGCATGGTTACAGTGGGCTTTCCAGAAAGCTTATTGCCAGGCCAGCTACCAAAAATTTAACGATAGCAAGTACATGGGTCTGATCGAAAGCTACCGCGATACTGCTGGATCACGCGACCTTATTGATACTACGGTCATGCAATACCGTGAAGTTTATAAGTCTATGGGACTCGCAGTTAAGTAGTCTGTATACATCAAGTAGCAATTAAATACGCCCGGTTTATACCGGGCGTATTTCCTTTAACCGATAACTGATAACAGATCAAGATTATGGGCAATCTCAGAATAGGACATATGGTTGAAGCGGGCCTCTGGCTCAGCCTTTGCCTATTTTTATATATCTACTCGTTTGAGTTCGATCAACCCATTGAAATTTACAAATTCGGGGCGTCTGCCTGGCCACGAACAATCATTCTCTTAATGGCGATAGCCGCTGTTGGACAACTCTATCATCACTGGAAAAAAGGCGATGATACAGATTCTGAAATCATCAGCGCAGCAGTTGATGATGGTTCAGAGGAAGAAAAGACTGAAAGCGAATATGACAGTTTAAGCTGGTATATTTCAACCTTTGCCATCCTCACTATTCCTTTCATTTACATGCGCGTTCCCGACTGGATTGCGGGAATGATGGAAGCTGAAGGCACCACGCTTCACGTATTGAGGCTCATTTTTGCTGCAATCTTAATTGGCGTATTCATCGTAGCCATGCAACGCAACAGGCTGGGTGCGATGCTGGCGTTACCATTGTTTTTTGCAACCATGCTCGAAGACATCGGATTTTATTCGCTCGCCCCACTGTTCATCATTGGTGTCATGTTCCTGATGGGTGAACGCCGTGTAAAACCCATGCTAATGGTTATGGCCCTTATATTTGGTTTATTGATGATGTTGTTCGTCAAAGTACTTTTCGTTGGTTTACCTTTGGGTAATATCCGCCCTTTTTATGACATCGGTAGCTGGGTAGTTACGGTACTACAATAGCGATCATCGGGAGCCTCACTTATGGATGCATTTGACAATTTTCTCACCGGTACGGTAACGCTGTTTAGCGATCCGATTGGTATTATGATATTTTTTGGCGGCGTTGTTGGCGGCATGTTATTCGGGGCTATTCCCGGCGTCAGCATGTTGACCCTCGCCGCTATTTTACTGCCGTTTACAGCTCATTTGTCTGCGGAACACGGCATCATGTTGTTTTCGGTTATTTATTGTACGGGTGTTTATGGAGGTGCTATCACCGCCATACTTTTCAACATTCCTGGAGCTCCAGAAAACGCCCCTACAGCATTTGACGGTTACCCGATGACCCAAAAAGGTCAGGCCGGTAAAGCCGTTGGCGCAGCTGTAATGTGTTCAGCGATCGGGGGAACCGTATCATGCATCATCATGATGCTTGCTACCGCGCCTATTGCGGGTTGGGCTATTTCGGCTTTTGGCCCGCCTGAAATCTTTGCATTGGTATTTTTTGGGTTAGCGGTTGCGTCGTCAGTTGGGGCCAAAACTTTCTGGAAAGGCTGGTTGTCCATTCTAATTGGACTGTTAGTCGCTGTAGTCGGACTTGATCCAGTCGGTGGAATCGAACGCTTTGACTTTGAAATGCCCTATCTATTAGCTGGGATTCATTTTATTCCAACCATTCTTGGATTTTTCGCGGTCTCTGAAATTTTTGTACAAGCAGAGAGAAAAGCTCAAGGGCAGTACAAAGCTCCGAAGATGAACGTGGATTTTCCAACATTATCTGAACTATTAGCTCACAAATTTGCCGTCGTTCGCTCAATCATTATCGGTTTCTTCTGCGGTATATTACCCGGTATTGGCGCGACGCTTGCGGCATTCATGGGATATAACGAAGCCGTTCGATGGTCTAAAACACCCGAAGAATTCGGTAAGGGCAAACTCGAAGGTGTCATTTCATCAGAGACGGCTAATAACGCTGCAACTGGTGCGGCAATGATTCCGTTACTCGCGCTGGGTCTGCCTGGCGGTGCTTTAACCGCTATGATGGTCGGCGTATTTCAGATGCATGATATGGAACCGGGTCCGTTGGTTTTCATTAATAGTGGTGATCTGGTCTGGGTTGTCTTTGCGGCGATGTTCTTTGCCAATATTTCGATACTATTTGTCGGGTTCCTGGAAACCAAAACCATAATTAATTTGCTGCGTATTCCCTTTCAATTTCTCGCACCGATGATTTTGTTGCTGGCAACGGTTGGAGCTTACGCAGTTCGTGGATTAACGATCGACATTGTCGTTATGTTTCTTGCCGGCGTAATTGGATTTTTCCTTCGGCGTTCGGGCTATTCGGTAGCCGGTATCGTACTGGGCTTAATACTCGGGAAAATCGGCGAACAAACATTTGCTCAAGCTATGCAAATGCTGCATTTTGAATGGTCGGGTTATTTTGATCGTCCGATTGCACTAGGCTTATTAATTGCTGGATTTGCAACTCTTGCTGGCAGTATTTACGGATCCTTCTTCAAAAGCAAAAAACAAGTCTAACAATTCTCGCTGACCAGTACCTGGCTAGTCAGCGGTAACTCAGAGATTTAATTTTAACTACTTCTAGCGGTCGAGGCATGCCCCGACTCAATCAACTGGTTATTAAAAAAACTTCTACTAAAAACTGGGTTATAAATCCAGTTTCAAGATTCGCGTAAAATAGATGCCTGATAATTTCATGGCGTTATTGGTTGAATTCCCCGACAACATTCTATTCTCACCCAGCTTAAAAAATAACCTCAATATCGATCCGCTGTTTGTCATGTATCAAAAAGCGCTTCAACAACTTCTTCCTAAATCGATTCAATCGATTATTAGCCTTTTTTGTCACCATGAATCAGTTCAATGCTGTGACTGATTTCGCTATCTTTCAGAACCTTCTGCAACGATTTCACTAATCCAGCTGATTCCTGAAAAGACGCACCTTGAAGCTTGATCAAAATACCCATACCGCCATCATCAATGTCAATTGCATTGCTTACATTAACAGGTTCCAACATTTGTCGAATTTTCTGCCAGTCAGAGATTCTTTGTTCGGGTGTCTTCGACAAAGCAGAATCAATAAAAGACGCCAAATTTTCATCCACATCAAGACAGGCAAAACGAATATCCGGCGGAGGCTGTCCAGCATGAGCTTTGAACAATTCCTCTAGAGTCGAGGCGGTAAAAGGCAATATATTAGTCAACATCTGGTAAGCCATGACCCCTAGAGAATAAATATCTACACGCCCATCAATTCCCTTTCCACTGATAATTTCAGGTGCCATATAAGAGGGCGTGCCTTCAAATTTCAAATCTTTTGAAGAAGGTGGTCCGGCGATTCCGAAGTCGGTTAATTTAATATTGCCATATTGATCGATGACAATATTAGAAGGTTTGACATCGCGGTGAACAATCCCCTGTTCGCCATGTTGGTGGGCATACTCCAGCGCACTCGCTATTTGTGAAAGTATTCGTCGGGCTTCATGAATGCCGTAAGGTCCGCGTTCTTTCAAACGCTGGGAAATATTCTGACCCTCAAGTTTTTCCATGACAATAAACCGGGTCGAGAATTGATCGATAATCTCGATTACATTTACAATATTTGGATGATTCAGTGCGGCTATTATTTTTGCTTCCTGCTCAAATCGATCCATAAACCGACCATCGCTAGCCAATTGATACTTGAGCATTTTGAGCGCAACTTCTCGATTTAAGACAGGATCATAAGCCATAAATACAATAGCCATATTGCCTTCACCCAGCTTTCCCAATAGTTGATATCGGCCAACCTGATTTATGCCACCATTTTGCGCCATCCGATTGGCCATTAGGGATGACATTACTTCGGAGAAACTCGTAAAACGCTTAATGAGCTGATTGAAATTCGTACTATCCAGATACAACGCCGTGGTACTGGCAAGCGCTACGATATCAGCCGTATAGGTCGATTCCACCAACAGTGAAATTTCACCCACAATTTCTCCACGCTGCAAGACAACACGCTTTCGTATTTCACCATGAACATTGGGTATCTGTACTTCAACTTTTCCATCAAAAATCAAATAAAGTCGCTCACCCGTTTCACCATTTCGGACGATGTAATCATCGATCGAGAATTCTACGGTTTGAACTCGCTGAGCGATTTCTCCAATGATTTTTTGATCCAGACCCTTAAAAATTTTGACGACTGATAAAAACTTAAGAACATCATTGGATGCAAGAGACATTGTATTATTTGCTTAAGGGTATTTGAGTGGGATTGAGTTTATCATAATGCGGATATTTCAAAATCGCCATCGATAACGAACTCGATTGCCGATCAAGTCGGGAATAGTTGATTGGCCGTCAGCATTAAAGGAAAGGTCATAGATCGATAATTCACCGCTATCTTTATAGCCAGATTAAAAGCCCACCCGATCATTGTTTTGCAAGAAGGCTCTCAGTAAACTTTTGCAAAACTTATTTGCAGCGATTCATTGCCCCCTTCTGAAAATTGTAATCGTATATAAGAAAAGGGATCAATAAAATAATCAAGCATGAGCCCCTGACTCCTGGCTTCATCAGTTTCAAACACATTTCGCCCCTCCTCTCCGCTAACATCGCCATCAACTTTTTTCCACTGGACAAATGGACTGACACGAATATCCGCAATATATAGCCCTATAGACAGCATTAAATTCGTTTCATGCCATTCAATCTCATCGGCATCTGATTCGATCTGACCCATACCCGTGTGAAGTCGATAACCTAATGACCCTTCAAAGCTCAGATAATTATTTAAATGAACCGGTTGGCGAAGATACAACCCAAAATAATTCCCTTCAAATTTTTCTATCCGATCGATTCCAGATATCCCTTTAGTCCTAATACTAACCTGCCCAATCGATATACCTACGCGAAGTTCTGCTGCCGTTTTTTCTTCCATTTCCAGGCTGAGGCGATTCACGCTGCTTTCCTGAGATTGATCTCGGACTAGCCAACTGGTATCAGTATCCTCGAGTTTAACGATAACACCGGTCCAGTCAGAAAGAGCAGTCAACGGATTTAAAAGGAAGAAAAAACAGATAAGAGCTCGAAAGTTCAACCGTTCTATTTCCAGCTACCAGGCACCCGTAATCCGGCCAATACCTGCGTCGAGAATGGGCTTTGATCGAGATCCGGCTGTTTTCAGGGCAGGACAGTTGGCATTGGTCGTGAAATCCAGCGCGGTTTTTAACAGTGTTTCCTGGTCATCCCCAAAGGCAAGATAACTACTTTCTTCGACAACACAGGAGGCCGCTATTCCGTCGAAATATTCACCCTCATCATTTGCATTAAAACTGGCAAAATTGACGGCTAATAACGATAGCCCACAAAAAGTCTCAGGAGTCATTCCGACCGGCTTACCGCATGTTGCCGTTCCTACGGTTTTAACATTTATATACGGACTAAGCCCTGAAATCACCTGTTCACTTGCCGAACAGGTTGATTCAGACGTGATGATGGTCACTTCATCCAGATTGAGTCCATTAGCTTTTTTTTCGAAAGAATACGTGACATCCCTGTTTTGATTTAAATCATTGTGTCTTAGCTGTACATAACGGCTTGCATCGGTATCGGCAATATAACTGGCCAGCGCCTGTCCGACATTAACCCTGCCCCCGCCGTTGTATCGTAAATCAAGAATTAAGCGATCGACATTTGCCTGTGAGAATTGTTGAAAGACGGTTTCAAGCTCATTCAGACTTGTACTTAAAAAACTATTAAAAACCAGATATCCAATTTTGAGTGAATCCTGTTCAATAATATCGCTGAATAATACGGTATTGATCGATACGACATCCTTGTTCATATTTAATACTTCTGTTTCATCTGGCGAACTGCGTATTTCAAGTTCGACCGAAATGCCGATTTCAGCGGGACCAAAAGCCTCACCCCAGGCACTGGCTGCAATA
Source organism: Gammaproteobacteria bacterium (assembly GCA_047639625.1). Lineage (GTDB taxonomy): Bacteria > Pseudomonadota > Gammaproteobacteria. Next base: position 12,552 of record JBLIOG010000014.1, on the reverse strand, counting down.
ATGTCGGCAACAGGCTCATCATTTATTTTTAAAATCTCATCGCCACGCTGCAATCCAGCCCTTCCGGCAGGAGAGTCATTGTAGACAAATCGCGCAAATACCTGTCCGTCACCTTCGATCAAGAATCCAAACCCGTACCCAACAAACTGTCCATTACTGAATAGATTATTGAATGATGCCTGCTCAGTGATATAGGAAAACTGATCAAATTCATCGAACTTTAAAAATTCCAGCGTTTCTGAAGCTGAATCGAAATCGTTGTAATGGATTATCTGAGGGACTTCCTGATACCAGTAATAACGCGCCAGCATGGCTTCATGTACCTGCGCATTTTCCGTATAGACTGAACAACTGCCATTTCCGCTCGAATCGCTACTACCAGTGCTCGAACTATCGCCACAGGAAAGCAAAGTTACCAAACTAGCAATCAGAAATATTTCCCTGCCTTTCGGTAAAATTCGATTGATAGTAGGCATAGTCTAATGCTAGAACAGTTCAGGGCTAAAGACCAATTTTACGAAGCTGATTTTTGTCACTAATTTCTCCGCAAGTGGAAGTAATCCAGCCACCGACTTCTCGAATTATTTCGTCAGGAGTTTTCCCTTCAGGGTTAATCGGCTCACCGACCACCATTTTTATTTTTCCCGGCCATTTTATCCAGCTGTGGCGCGGCCAGAACTCTCCTGCATTATGGGCAATTGGTAAAATCACATAGCCCGTTTTTTCAGCTACAATTGCGCCCCCAAGCCGAAAAGGCTTTACCTGCCCCGGCAGCACTCGGGTACCCTCAGGGAATAGCATTAAGATTCGCCCTTCCTCCATGCGCTTACGACTTTCGGCGATTAATTGTTTGATGGCTTTACGTCCTGTACCTCTATTCAATGCGATGGCATTCATCGCGATCAAACCCCAACCGAAAAATGGAATTCGAGTGAGTTCTTTTTTTACCACCCAGACCATGGGTTTAAAAAACCGCTGAATAACAATCGTTTCCCAGGTCGAACTGTGTTTACTCATGACAATAAAGCCATTATCTGGAATATTTTCAAGCCCACTAATTTCATAATCAAGGTTACAAAAAAATCTTAGTAGAAAAAGACTGAAATTGATCCATAGCTTTATCAAACCGATTCGATATTTAAGCGGGGTCAGTATCAATAAAGGTAAAAGTATGGCTGCCAACATAGTGGCCGGTAGAAAGAACAACCAGAAAAACCCTGACCGAACGATCAGCCAAATGCGATAGAGGGGATTAACCATGACGTTTTTTCAAAGTTTCCCGAACAAAATGGGCGAGATCATCATAGGTAGGAACATTAACTGTTTCAGGGTAGTTTTGCATGACCTCTTCACCTTTGCCCGTTCGTACCAGTGCTGCCTTTGCGTTGGCAATATCAGCAGCACGGATATCGCTAATGTTATCGCCGACAAATGTTGTTTCAGACAATTTGACGCCAAACTCTTTGGCAATTTTGAATAATAACCCGGGCTTTGGTTTACGACAGATACAATTAGCTTCGGGGCCATGTGGACAATAAAAAATCCCGTCGAGCCGGGCACCCCGTGCTGATAATAAACTTTCCATCTTCGCATGAATTTTTGCCAGATCACTCTCGCTATAAAGACCCCTGGCAATACCCGATTGGTTGCTCGCAATCGTTACAAGATAGCCTGCTTTTTTTAGCCTGCTAATTGCTTCGATACTGCCGGGCAGTGGAATCCACTCTTCGACAGATTTAATGTAATCTTCGGAGTCCTGATTAATCACGCCATCGCGATCGAGAATAATCATTTTCGACTGAGTCATAGCGACTTCACTGCCTGTTCAGGATTGTAAACGCGCAAAATCGGCCACCTGCCGAAAACAGGACAGTAATTCGGCGAGTAACGCGAGTCTGTTACTTCGCAACACAAGGTCTTCATCCATAACCATTACCTCTTCAAAAAATCGATCAACGGTGGGACGAAGCAGAGACAAGGTATTGAGTCCTTCAGCGTATTGCTGGTCTGCAAAAAATTGGCCCGCAGTTTTCTGACTAGTCTGCAACGACTCATAAAGCTCTCGTTCAATATCTAACTGAAAAAGTTCAGTTTGGATTTCAGGTAAATCTATCTCACCCTGCTTTTTAAGGATATTATTTATCCGCTTATTAGCGGCCGCAAGAACCTCTGCAGATTCATGTTTTTGAAACTCGGCCAGGGCTCGAATCCGTTTATCGCTATCACTGAGCTGGCCAGGGTAGTTGTAAACTACTGCATCGACTATATCCAGTGCAATACCCTTTTCCTGGTAATAATTTTTAAGTCGATCAAAGACATAATCCCTGACCTCGGATGTTGCGCTATTTGTATCCAGTTTGTCGCTCAATCCGGTTGCCGCTTTTGTAATCAGATCATTAAGGTCAAGTGACAACTCGAGTTCGATGATTATCCTGATAACACCCACAGCAGCCCGTCGCAAGCCAAAGGGATCTTTAACACCGGTTGGTTTCTGACCCAATGCAAAAATCGCAACCAGGCTATCGAGTCGGTCAGCAAGCGCTAACGATTGGGCAACAATAGACTCAGGTAATTTATCGCCGGAAAAGCGAGGCCAATAATGTTGCGATATGGCCGATGCAATGTCAGTCGTTTCTCCGTCATGACTGGCATAATATTGACCCATGATGCCCTGTAATTTCGGAAATTCGCCAACCATATCGGTCAACAAATCACATTTGGCTAATATTCCTGCCCGTTTCGAGGCAGCAACATCTCCGCCAAGCTGATCTGCAATAGTTCCGGCCAATTGCGCGATACGTCGTGATTTATCGCCAATACTTCCAAGTTTGTTTTGAAAAACAACTTTAGCCAGCTGTCCGACCCGACTCTCCAGACTCTGTTTTTGATCTTTCTCGTAAAAAAATCGCGCATCTGCAAATCGCGGACGAATAACTCTTTGATTACCCTCTGCCACCATCTCAGGTTGACGACTTTCAATATTCGAAATCGTAATGAAATTCGGAATGAGTTCGTTGTCGACATTAAATACCGCAAAATACTTTTGATTGTCCTGCATGGTCGTGATCAACGCTTCAGGAGGAATAGCCAGGAATTCCCGATCAAATTCACCGCTAACCGCAACGGGTAACTCAACCAATGCAGTGACTTCATCCAGCAAATCATCGTCAATTTCAGCATGCCCTTCAAGACTGGCTGCTGTGGCTTCGATCTGTTCGCGTATTTTTTGTTTGCGCTGTTCAAAATCAGCGATAACCCGACCTTTCGCTTCGAGCAAGTTTTGATAATTAGAAACGTGATCGATAGAAATCGGATCAGGGGCGTGAAACCTATGCCCCCAGGTCAGACGATCGGACTGGATTCCGAACAACTCTGCCTCAACAACTTGTTCGTCGAGCATGACTACCAGCCATTTTACTGGACGAACAAATTCATCACTTCCTGATCCCCAACGCATGCGCCTCGGTATCGGCAATTGTCCAACTGCGCGTAACAGTAAAGCGGGAAGCAATTCCTTGAGCAAGCTACCTTTTTCTTCACCTTCGAAATACAACCAGGCGCCTTTATCGGTTTTGCGTTGAACCAGATCGGAAACGGTTACACCACAGGATTTTGCAAACCCCTGGGCAGCACGACTGGGACACCCTTCCGCGTCAAAAGCGGCCTTCACCGCGGGGCCACGTTTTTCTATTTTTCGATCCGTTTGCCGGGCGGGCACCTGATCGAGCAATACGGCAAGCCGGCGTGGTGTGGCAAATACTTTAAACGCCGGACATTTCAGACCTAACTTTTCGAGCTCCTGTATACAGAGACCCGCAAAATTGGTAGACAGTGTTTTAAGCGCTTTCGGAGGCAGTTCTTCGGTGCCGATTTCTATCAGACATTGCAAATTCACTGCTCCGCCTCCGTTTTAATCAAAGGAAATCCCATCGATTGGCGTGATTCAAAATAAGCTTCCGCAACCGCGCGTGATAAACTACGCACGCGCAGAATAAATCGTTGCCGCTCGGTGACAGAAATTGCGTGGCGCGCATCGAGCAAGTTAAAAACATGCGATGCTTTCATCACCTGTTCATAAGCAGGCAAGGGCAATTGCCGTTCAACCAGGTTCATCGCCTCTGATTCACAAACGTCAAACCAGTTAAACAAAGCGTCTGTATTGGCAACTTCGAAATTATAAGTTGACTGCTCTACTTCGTTTTGATGGTAGATATCGCCATAGCTTAATTCACCTTGCGGCCCTCGAGCCCAGACCAGGTCATAAATACTGTCGACCCCCTGTAAATACATCGCCAGCCTTTCCAGGCCATAGGTGATTTCACCGGAAACCGGCTTACACTCGAGGCCGCCAACCTGCTGAAAATAGGTGAACTGGGAGATTTCCATTCCATTCAACCAGATTTCCCATCCCAATCCCCAGGCACCCAGAGTCGGTGACTCCCAATTGTCTTCGACAAAACGGATATCGTGTACCAGCAAATCCAAACCAAGCGCTTTTAGCGAGCCCAGATAAAGTTCCTGGAAATTGTCTGGCGACGGTTTCAACAGCACCTGAAACTGGAAGTAGTGTTGAAGTCGGTTAGGATTATCGCCGTAGCGTCCATCGGTCGGTCGTCGACTAGGCTGAACATAGGCTGCGCGCCAGGGTTCCGGACCAATGGCACGAATAAATGTTGCGGGGTGGAAGGTACCTGCACCTACTTCCATATCGAGCGGTTGCATAATAACGCAACCCTGATCTGCCCAATAGTTTTGCAAGGTCTGAATCAAACCCTGAAAGGTATCTGAATCGACACCTGATTGATTGCTCATTAAAATTATAATCGAGACTGAAAAAACGAGCCTGATTATATCGGACAGCGCTTCGAACCACTATGGGGTAATTAATTTATCAGGACAAAAAAATATCTATTTTAGCCTCGCCTCGAGATTCTATTGTGTTGCTAAACTAAGTGGGTAAAGTGCCATCTTTTACCATCACCATTAAGAGTCGTATGAATACCCCGATAGCAGCCTGGCTTTATTCGCTCAAACATTACCTGCTGATGAGTGTATTCCTGTCGAGTCCTGACCGTTTACCAAACAGCAATAAGGTTATTGCTATCAATATTCTGGCCTATTTTTCACTTGGGCTTGCATTGATCGATGAAAATCGGAGCTTCGAAACAGTTTCGCTGCTTCTCGTAATCGAAATCATCATGCTGGCTGCTATTTTTTATGCCGGATTACTATTTGTTCGTAAACCTTTACGTTTTATACAAAGTTATTCTGCAGCACTCGGCGTAAACCTTATTCTGACGGCTATTAGCATTCCAATATACGATATCATTCTGACAATGCGCGATGAAGCAGGGAATGTTAGCCAACTGGGTATTTCTCTGGAGTTTTTATTGATTTTCTGGAGCCTGTCGGTTTTATCACTGATACTAAAACGTACTTTCGAGTGCTCAACTGTTTTCGCTGCCATGATTTCTTTCAATTATTTTCTGGTGTATCAGCTAATCGCCTACGGAATACTCTAATATTGAGAACTGGATCGATCGAGACTGTCAAAGGGAGCCGCTGAATTGAATATTTATATCCTTGGTATTTGCGGTACTTTCATGGCCGGAATAGCAGTATTGGCCCGCGAACTCGGATTTAACGTGAGGGGGTCTGATAGTGGCGTTTATCCGCCCATGAGTACGCAACTTATCGAGGCCGGCATCCTGTTGCACGAAGGTTTCGATCCGCGGGACCTGCCAGACGATACTGATATGTTTATTATCGGTAATACAATCAGCCGTGGTAACCCTCAATTTGAAGCAATTTTAAACCGAAATTTACCTTATAGCTCGGGGCCACAATGGCTTTTCGAGCAAGTTTTAAAAGATCGTTGGGTTCTGGCAGTGGCCGGTACACACGGTAAAACCACGACGAGTAGTATGCTCGCATGGATTATGCAAGAAGCAGGATTGCAGCCCGGTTTTTTAATCGGTGGAATCAGTCCCGATCTGGTCGTTTCAGCCAAATTGGGAGCGGCACCCTTTTTTGTCATAGAAGCCGACGAATACGACACCGCATTGTTCGATAAACGCTCTAAATTTATCCATTATCATCCGAGAACTCTGATTCTTAACAATCTGGAATTCGATCATGCCGATATATTCGAAGACTTAAACGCGATCAAAAAACAGTTTCATCACTTGATCCGGACCATTCCGGCTGAAGGACAGATTATCGTAAATGCCGATGATGAATCGCTTGCTACGACACTCGCTATGGGCTGCTGGAGCCAAACTCTCAAGTTTGGTAACCAGATCAGCGAGGACGGTTTCACGATAGATCAAGCCAACCATCTCTATTTCGCGAAGAACAACGTAGACGTTCAGCTCAAACTACAGCAATCGGGGCACTACAACGCGATGAATGCGACTGCCGCTATCCTGGCTGCGCGTCACGCGGGTGTGCCGATCAACACCTCCGTATCTGCACTCGCTAATTTTGGAGGCGTAAAACGTCGGCAGGAGGTTATCGCCGAGATAAACGGAATTCGTATTATCGATGATTTTGCCCATCATCCCACTGCAATTGAATTGACTTTAACAGCGCTGAAACAACAAACCGATGGTCGTCTATTTGCCGTTATCGACCTTCGTTCCAACACCCTGCGAATGGGAGTGCATGCGACGGATACATTGATCAATTCGTGGCAGGCTGCCGATCAGGTGCTACTCTTTGATAACCCAGATCTAAAATGGGATATTCATCAATTACAACGAGGCGGTACAACTCCCGTCGTGATCGAAGCATCGATCGAAGACATTATTTTGGACCTGGTAAAACAGTGTCACGAATCGGATCAAATCGTTATCATGAGTAACGCTGGCTTCGAAAACATTCACCAGAGACTGATACAAAAGCTTAATACCTGACAACCCGATGACCGACAAACAAAAACGTCCCCTTAAGATAGGGAAATATGAAATCAAGCGCAGGCTAGGTCGGGGTGCAATGGGTGTTGTATACGAAGCCTACGACCCTTTTGTTCAACGAACAGTCGCCATCAAGGTAGCTCACTCGTTGAAAGATATTGATGAAAATACCAGCCAGAAATTACGCGCTGCTTTTTTTTCCGAAGTCTATAGTGCCGGTAGAATGCATCACCCCTCTGTGGTAGGCGTCTACGATGCGGGGCAGGACGATGATCACAATTACATCGTCATGGAATTTGTCGATGGCCATACATTGCAGGAATATGTATCCGGCGGTAAAAAACTTTCTACCAATCAAATTGTTGATGTGATGTTCCAATGCGCCAAAGGCCTCGATTATGTTCACCGGCAAGGCGTAATTCATCGTGATCTCAAGCCCGGAAATATCATGTTGAGCAACGATGGTGAAGTCAAAATTATGGATTTCAGTATTGCTCATATCGACGTTGGTCTAGAAGGCCACGACACCGACGTTCAAGGTTCGCCGATGTTCATGCCACCTGAACAATTATCCGAAGAAAAGCGGCTGGTACCGCAATCTGACGTGTATTCTCTTGGAACCGTGATGTATTCCCTGCTCGCGCGAAAAGCGCCTTATAAAGCGAGTAGTCTGGAATCTTTAATCTATAAAATTAGTAATCTCGAACCCGATCCGCTGGCCGAGCTGCGACCCGACATACCGCAACATATTATCGATATTGTCGAAAAAGCCACAAAGAAAATCATTTATGACCGCTACGAAACCGCTTATTTGCTGGCCCAGGACCTGAGCCATACCTTCGGTCGTTTACGTAAGGTGGGCGATCGTATCGACATGCAGGAAAAATGGACAACGTTACGCTACCTGTATTTTTTCAAAGATTTTAGCGACGACCAGATTACCGAAGTCGTCGATGCCAGCGAATGGAAAGATTTTAAAAAGGGCGCAGTAATTCTCTCCGAAGGTGACAAGGAGACCGCCTTTTATATTATCGCCAAGGGCGGTGTCGAGGTAGTGAAACGAAACACGGTGATCGGGGTTATGAAGCAGGGCGACTGTTTTGGCGAAATTGCTTTTATTACCCGACAACCTCGGGCGGCCACAATCCTTGCGCGAACCGATGTATCGCTTATGAGTGTCAGTAACAAACTTATGGAGCAAGCGACACTTGAAACTCAAATTCAATATTATCGGATATTTCTAGAAAATCTCATTTCCCGATTATCACAGGCCACTGATAGATTGATCGACTCAGATAAGATATTGTCCGAACTATGACTGTAAAAAAACTAACTATTGCGATGACCGGTGCTTCTGGCGCGCCTTATACTCTGACACTGATGGATGCTTGCCTGAAGGCTGGCATTCATGTTCAATTTTTGGTTTCAGGTCCAGGACAAATCGTGATTGGAATGGAGACAGATCTAAAACTGACCGGCTCACCCCAAAAGATGAAGGCAAAATTGACCGAATATTTCGGTTCGAACAGTGATCAGCTTGATGTCTACTCAAAAGAACAGTGGACCGCGCCGCCAGCCAGCGGTTCTTCGGTCGCTGACGCGATGGTGGTATGCCCTTGTTCGATGGGAACATTGGCCGCAATCACTGCAGGCACCAGCGAGAATTTAATTCATCGCGCCGCCGATGTCATGATAAAAGAACGAAAACTTCTGATACTCTGCCCACGCGAAACTCCCTTTTCGAGTATTCACCTTGAGAATATGCTAAAACTATCCAATCTTGGAGTCGTAATATTACCGCCCAACCCGGGATTTTATCAGGGCGTTGAAAGCGTCCAGGATCTGGTCGATTTTGTGGTCGCCCGTATTCTCGATCAACTTAAAATTCTTAATAATTTATCCCTACGCTGGGGCGCCGATTAATTCATTCTCTATGCCCAGATGAGTAATTTACCTTTATTACCTTTGCATACTGTTTTGTTACCTGGCAACAGTCTGTCACTCAAAATCTTTGAGCCCAGATATGTCGATATGATCGCCAAATGTATGCGCGAAGACAGCATCTTCGGCGTGGTACAGATATATAGCGGTGAAGAAATCGGCGTTAACAATGAAATTCACTCGATTGGAACAACGGCCCGAATCAGCGACTGGCAAAATCGGTCCGATGGTTTGCTCGGCATAATCGCTATTGGTGCACAAAGATTTGAAATTATATCGACGAATACTCAAAAAGATGGTCTCTGTATCGCGGACATCAAAATACTCGAAGAAGAACCCTTCGATAGCGTTCCTGAGCAATATCTTTATATGCAGGAGTTATTGAATCATATCAATCAGCAGGAAGGTAAACAGTCGGCAACCGAATCAAGCTTTGGAGAGGTGCTGTATCGTTTAACTTACCTGTTACCGCTAGAAAATAATCTCAAACAGCGTTTGCTCGAAATCCCAAATAGCTTCGACCGGGCCGTTATTTTACACGCCGAATTAATCCGGCTCGGTGTCATCCAGTATATCAATCCGGATACTGAATCTGATGGCCCTCCCAAACCTGAAAAAAACAAAGGCCACTGAAAAATCATTCACCTTTTTGAGTTAATTGACTAAAAATCAACACTGCATAAACTGGCGCAACAATAAGCTCTTGAGGACAGAAGTATGAAATCAATTATGGCCGTTGTCCTGATCTTTTTTTCTAGTATCGCTCAAAGTATTGAAATCGAAGGCATACACCTCGACGAAACCGTTATTAGTCGAAATGGCGACAAACTCGTGCTGGCAGGCGCAGGCTTGCGTGAGAAATTCTGGGTTGATGCCTATGTCGGCTCTTTGTATCTGGCAACAACGTCGAAAGACCTCGCGGAGATTTTATCCAGTCCGAAAGCCTGTCGAATTCAACTCGATTTTATATATAAAGAAGTCTCTTTAGAAGAACTTCTATCTGCCTGGCGCGAAGGGTTCATCAAAAATCAATCCGATGAATCACAGGCTATCCTGCAAGACAGAATCGATCAGTTTTATAGTTACTTTAAGCAAAGCGCCGTCAGAGGCGATCGATTTATACTGGAATACGCACCCGCTATCGGAACCAGTATTATCAAAAACGAACAGCAACTCGGTGTTATCCCGGGCGAGGATTTTAGAAATGCAATGCTAGAAATCTGGCTTGGAAATTATCCTGCTGATAGCAGCCTTAAGGAAGACATGTTTGGACTGAATTGAATGGTTTCGTTTACTTAGGGTACCCCATAATATTGAGGTACATATTTCCGAACGAATAGAGGGTCTATTTCATGCCTATGAAGACCTGGCAGAATCACCAAACCATTGAGACACAATGACGCCTATCGCAACTAACAATGCTCCAATTGCCTGCGATGCATTCCAGTCCTGATCTAAAAACAGGACAACAATTACCATGACATAAAACGGCACTGCATTCATGTGAAACGAAGCCAGCATGATACCCAAAACACCAGCCCCTTTAATCCATAAAAACTGAGCGAAAGCTAAAGATAATATTGCAACCCCAATCAACATCCCAAGATGATATTGATCGCTATTTCCAATTTCAGCACCTTTCAGTCCAGTCAATTTCCAGAATAGAAAGGTAACGGTTAGAAATAACATGGCGCCAGTCAAAGTAATAGTCGTTTGACCCAGCGAAGACAGATTCGCAAACTCACGCGTGGTTGATCTTGTTCCGAGCGCAAACAGTATTACAGCCACTAAGCAGAACATGGCGCCTTCACCGAATTCACCCCCTGATAAATCGACACCTGTGGCAATTAGGCCTCCGCTTAAAGCAAATAAAATTCCGACTACCAGGTGAGCTTTAAGACGCCTACCATCCAGTAAAATTTCAATAATAGTTCCGATAATAGGCATCATAGCGACCACAATTGCCGGGGTCACTGCGTCCGACATTTTTTGACCGACCACCAGCAAAACAGCGCCCAACCCAAATCCGTAACCTCCGACCCACATTCCCTTTAACCACTTTGCAGATTTTAATACCGTCCAACCTTCCAGAATGAACCAGAGCATTAGTAAAGTTGAAACTGCAAAAAACTGTCGGATTAGGGTTAAAGATACCGCACCCCAGGTTTCCAGTAATATCTGCGACACCGGAAACACAAAGGACCACATCGCCATCGCTGAAAAACAGGCAAAGTTGGCCGCAACAGGACCTACAGTTGGTCTATAAGAGTTCAAGGCGGGGGCCAATACTGAATAGGCAACCTCTGATCAAGAATCACCATTAGTGACATAGGCCAGTATATCGACAACTTGTTGCGGCGTTTCTGACCAGGCCATAGCCGCCGCATCGACTTCTTTAAGTGGATGGATAATGTCGTCATCATGCAGAGTGATATAAGGCGTGCCGAGTGCGGCACAAAAACCCGCATCAAAAGCCGCATTCCATTGTTTATACTTATCTCCAAACCGAATGACCGCTATATCACAATGCTGAAGCAAATTACGAGTACGAATGGCATTGACCTTTGATGACTTGTGGTCTCTCCAGAACCCGGTTGATTCCGGATTGAGCAAATCGCCCGCAGCGTCACTCGCTTCATGGTTAGTCACCGCCGAAGTGAATTCGATTTCCAGTCCCTTTATCTCACAACCATCAATAATCTGTTCACGCCAGTTAGAATGTATTTCACCAGAAAGATAAACAGTCCAATATTTCATATTTATTACCTCTACTAATCTTTTATAAAACCGAACGATAGATTATCGATTCAATTGGATTTCGCAATCAGTTTCGACAATGTTATGTTTATCTCAATTTATATTCTGGTTAATCCGGAGAAAAGTAATGACCCATGTATTTTTAATCGATGGACGCCACCATACGATCTGCGATCTATCGACTGCGATTAGTCCATCGACAAAGCTGGTGATTTCATCTGAGATTTTCGAAAAATTAATCCAGTCTCGTAAGATCGTCGAAGCATTCGTGAATAGCCCCGAACCCGTCTACGGATTAAATACAGGTCTTGGAGGAAATCTAAAGCATCGCCTTAGTCCGGATGAGATCCCCAATTTTCAACGCCAGATTCTGGCAGGAAGAAGCGTCGGTGTCGGAGAATCTGCCTCCGAGGAAATATCTCGTACTATGCTACTTTGCCGAATAATCGGTATGTCCAAAGCGGTATCCGGAATTTCATTATCAACCTTTGAAATGATGGTGAATTTATTTAATAAAAATTGTAGCCCTGTCGTCCCAATGACAGGATCGATAGGTGCCGGTGACCTGATTATAGGTGCTCACTTCGGTGGCTGTTTGATTGGAGAGGGAAAACTTTGGTTAAATGGAGAAATGCTACCTGCAAAAAACGCGCTCGCCGAGGCAGGGTTAGAACCCGTCACCCTTCAGGCCAAAGATGCTTTGGCTCTATGTAATCATTCGGCTTTTTCCACGGCACTTGGCGTTATTGCACTGAATGAATGTCACCGACTTTACACACTGTCAAAAGGCGTATCCTTACTATCAGGCGAAGGCTACGGTATAAATCCAACCATCTTCGATGATGAAATCAACCGACTTCGCCCGGCAGCAGGCCAGGTTAATGCGGCCTCATGGTTTCGGCGTGGCTTACAGGGATCATCGCTATATTATCCCGATTCT
>JBLIOG010000013.1:0-35173 GCA_047639625.1 Gammaproteobacteria bacterium | reverse complement strand
CCTTCGCTTCAGCCAGTACAATGGCTTCAGCACGCACTTTTGCAGACTCAAGATTATCAAACTGTTGCGGACTCTCTCGATGAAACAAACAGAAGCTCCCGTGCATGGGTTGCGTAATTGTGACTTGCGAGCGTTGGACGATACTTCCCATCACGGCGCCGAACGCGTTCGCAACTTCACCATATTCGGGTAAATGCAGCCCAACCTTTAGACTCTTTGCAACTGTCTGATAATAACTTGAGGCAGGGGCACCAACGGCAACAATCGGATAATCACTGGCAAAATCAACCTTGAACAAGGCATCTTTATCTTCGTCTTCGGCGGTTTTTAATATCATCGACGTGATCATGTCGATCATAGCTTCCTGTTTCGTCGAACCGGCTGATAATCCCGCCTCCTGCATTCCTACTTCAATTAAAAGCCGTCGAATGGAGTTTTGCACTGCCTCATAAACCTGCTCACAGGCCGCTTTTATATCATCTGTTTTCCATTTGCCAAAACCATACAGAAACCGCATTTGACGCATCCAGATTTTCGCCGAAAGTTCGGCTGCTTCGCAACTCCAATGAGTGTTGATACCCAGCACATGTACTGCATCCGTCGGTGTAAAACCGCTATAAATAGCAAGTCCGAGCCTTTTCAGTTTCGCGAGTGCCCGCGCGAGATCTCGATTTTCGAGCACTAACGAATCGAGTTCCACAGGCTTTTCTGACAATAGATCCCAGGCTTCGCGTTCGGTTGAATTTAGCTGACTAATCAGCGCTGGATTATTATCGAGGCGCATAATAAATCGGTTACTTCGCGCATTCGACATGCCATTCGCCTGTGCTCGCAGTTTTGGAATAACTTCAGGATACAGATGACCGAGCAGGCTATTTGGAACAACTCGACGGGGCCCGATTGAAAGACCTTTATGACCACCGAAACGAACCTCACTATCACCCCCTAAACCCACTGATGAAACCCTTACAGCCTCGACCATCGGCTGCCAGTCACCAATATGTGCACCATCGGGACATAGCTGCGGCTGACCATTATTAACGACAGCAATATCAGTAGTTGTGCCACCCATATCGGCAATAATTGCGTTTTGCAACCCGCTTAGTGCACAGGCACCAATGACACTGGCTGCTGGACCGGACAATACGGTGCCGATTGGTTTTTCGATCGCGTTTTCAAGGCTTGCCAGTGAACCATCGCCTTTAACAATCATCAATGGTGCATCGATTTCAAACCGCTTCAGATTCTTTTGCACCGAAGTAATAAGCTCTTTAATCGGTGGAACCATACGGGCGTTCAAAGCGGCGGTCAAAGCTCGACGCGGAGCACCAAGACTCGATGCCAATTCGTAGCCGCAAATTACAGGCATCCCGGTCAGCTCAGTCACCCTCGCTTTCAGGCTTACCTCGTGGCTGGTATTTCGGGTTCCAAACATACTGGATATTGCAAAAGCAGAAACCTGATCCTGTAATTTCAAAATCTGTTCTTCGGCTTTTACTAAATCAAGTTCCGCTACCTCTTTGCCAACCGCATCAAACCCGCCTGCCAACAGAACAATCATGTGTGCAGGAAGAATATCCAACAATCCACTCTGTTTAACCTGATCCTCGGTGTAACCCGGCAACAATACGCCAACCGGCGCACCAAGATCCTCAACAACCGAGTTAGTTGTTAGAGTCGTTGATAGCGAAACCATTTTTACCTGCTTTAATTTTTCTGCAGGTAACCGCGCCACAACATTGCCGATGCCCACGCTTAAATCAAACCGAGTGGTCAAACTCTTTTCGGCATGAACGATCTTTTTATCATCATCTACAAGCACGGCATCGGTAAATGTGCCCCCAGTATCTATACCCAGTCGATATGCCATGTCAATCCTCAATAATTGCAGCCAACATATATCAGCAGCCACATTATGTTAAGACGCGAACACGACACCACGCTACAATACCGCGACATTCCACCCTCAGAACAGCACTTACGCTATTTGGCCATGTCTACCGATTATCAGATTCCACGATTCAGTCTCGACGAAATCGAAACACTCCTGAAAGACCGATACCAGATTGAAGGTCAAGTCAAGTTGCTGGATGGCGAGCGCGATTTAAACTGTCTGCTCGATAACGGTAAAAGTCGCTGGGTTTTTAAAATCGCGAATCAACAGGAAAACCCCGCAATGCTGGATTGCCAACATCAGGTGTTCCGGCTTATTTCCGAGCAGGCAATATTTCGCGAAACTATGTGCGCCCAGCCGTCGATAAACGGCAAAGATATCGAAGGTATAGTTAGCTCGACAGGTACCGAACATAATTGTCGCCTGTTGCCATACATCGATGGACATTTATTGTCTGACCTCAAACCGCGAAGCCGAGCGCTTTATCACGATCTCGGGCGTGTACTTGGCAAACTCGATGCCAGCCTGACAGGTTTCAATCACCCTGGAATAGAGCGACCATTGCTGTGGGACATTAGAGAAGCTGACGACCGGATTAAAGAATTCAAACCGCTAATCAAAAACGCTCGTCAGCGCAATTTGATTGATCACTTTCATAGTCGCTATCTTTCTCTGGTTTTACCTGAGCAGGCTCAACTTCGAATCTCAGTTATTCATAATGATGCCAATGACAACAATGTAATTATCGATCCAAATAACTCTAACCAAATTAGCTGTCTAATTGATTTCGGCGATATGCTCAAAACCTGGCTGGTCGCAGAGCCCGCTATTGCGATCGCTTACGCGCTGCTGGACGAAGATGATCCGGTGGAATGTTGCAGCGCTATTGCAGGCGGTTACCACAGTGTTTTCCCTCTGACTACATTCGAATTATCGGTACTATTTGAACTGATAACAATCCGGCTCTGTACCAGTGTTAGTATTTGCGCCTATCAGAAAAGCCAGCAACCCGACAATGAGTATCTGGCAATCAGTGAAAAACCGGCATGGCAACTTCTTGAACGACTGTCTGAACTACCCTCATCACGCTTTATCACGGCAATTCAGGACACTTGTCGTTGATATAGATCATATGGGGTAGCCTCTAAAAAAATAAGTGTTACTATCAGCGATGAATAAATTGCACCCGATGGGCAAAGCGGCAGGTATAGTTGCATGAAAATGAATGGGCAAATCAAATATTCGAAAGGTGACCTGGCTGGGGCCATACTCCCGCTTTTGATTTTGACGGCAATAGCCGGCGTAGGGTGGTACCTATTCTACGACGAACAAAAAAGTAATCAGGCCTTTAACCTCACGAACCAGAAAGAGAAAAAAGATCTCGGAGCCGATCTCAGACGAAGCCAATCGAATATCGACGTGCTCAAATCTCGCCAGCGACGGCTAGATAGTCAGAATAAATTGCTTACTGAACAGATCGACAATCATCAGCAGAGAACCGACACTCTGAACCAACGCATTTCTCAACTTGAAAATAGTTTGACCGAGTTACGAAATGAACACATATTAGTTCAGGGCCGAAACACAATGCTTGAAAATAATCTGGCCGAATTAGGCAACGAGCTTGCCGCTGCAGATGATCGAAGTGCCATGCTCGAAAGTAATCTGGCCGAATTAGGCAATAAATATGCAACCTCCCGGAATCGTAATGCAATGTTTGAAATTGCGCTGGCTGAGGAACAGGAAAGGCTGGTTCTTGCCGATGTAAATCACGCAATGCTTGAAAATAACCTGGTCGAATTAGGCAATGAACTTGCCCTGGCAGATAATCGAAGGGCAATGCTTGAAAATAACCTGACCGAATTAGGCAACGAACTTACCCTGGCAGATAATCAAAGGGCAATGCTTGAAAATAACCTGACCGAATTAGGCAATGAACTTGCCCTGGCAGATAAGCGAAGGGCAATGCTTGAAAATAACCTGACCGAATTAGGCAATGAACTTGCCCTGGCAGATAAGCGAAGGGCAATGCTTGAAAATAACCTGACCGAATTAGGCAATGAACTTGCCCTGGCAGATAAGCGAAGGGCAATGCTTGAAAATAACCTGACCGAATTAGGCAATGAACTTACCCTGGCAGATAAGCGAAGAGCAATGCTTGAAAATAACTTGACCGAATTAGGCAACGAAAATGCTGCCTCCCGGGACCGTAATACAATGTTTGAAATTGTGTTGGCAGAAGAGCAGGAAAGGCTGGATCTTGCCAATGCAAATACTCGAAGACTCGAAAACGACATGCAGAAGATGATCGACCAGGTGTCCGTTAAATCCAGCGAACTGGCGAAACAGCTCAAACAGCGTCAGGCCCAGCAGGCATCGTTAAGTTCTCAAATTAATTCCGCCAGCGAAGAAAAACAAGCCCTGCTCCATCGATTACAGGATGAACAGCAACGCCGACTGCAGCTCCAGAATCAGGTCGCACAAGTCAATCAGGATATCGATAGCAAGGTTGAAGCCCTAACTGACGCGGCACAGGGCCTCGAGCAATTACAGGCCACACTCGATGAAATACGGGCTCAGAAAGATCGCGAGGCCGCCGAATTCGCTGCCCTGAAAAAACAACTTGAACAGGAACTAAATCAAACCCAGGTACAGGTTACCCAGCTAAAAAATCAAATGCGTGTTATTAATCTGTCTAGCGAGGTTTTATTTAACTCAGGCTCCGCAGAAATCAAACCTGCGGGTCAAAAAGTTCTAGCACTCATCGCATCTACATTAAATAACTACCCGAACCGACAGATTTTCATTGAGGGACATACTGATGATATTCCTATTGGTAAAAACTCAACTTATAGCTCAAACTGGGAATTATCATCCGCCCGTGCAATATCAGCGGTTGAAATACTTCAGGAAAATAATCAGGTTTCTCCAGAACGGCTTAAAGTGGTAGGACACGGAGAATTTAAACCTGTTACCAGCAATGAAACCGCGGAGGGTCGTCGACTTAATCGAAGAATAGAAATCAGGTTATTACCCGAATCAGCGAGATCGTCCAGCTAATCGACCAAAACTTATCACATCAGATTTGATGATCCCGGACTAAATTCACGTCAGCCGTCTAAGAACTGGATAGAACCTGCTTACGGTAACTTTCACGATGCATGTCGATAATTTCGACACCGACACTAACTACCTCTGGCAGCAGAGGTACCAGTTGGCCAAGAACACCTTCCGCCAGACTGCTTTTCTGAGCATCGTCACGTCCTGACAATAAATGAATACTGACATGGACAAAGGAATCTCGGGTTTGCCCGGTTCGATGATTCTCATACTGAACCGTGCGAGCTTTAATATCGTACTCAGGAAACAAGCCAGATGCCATGGCACCTTTATGAGCCGCATTCATCATCGCCTCAACACTGACCCCTGTTTCGACACCCGCAGAATATTCAATCACTATATGTGGCATTTACCGTCCTCGTTTGACGTTTCCCAAAAGTAATGACTACATATTCGGGTAAGAAGGTCCGCCACCACCTTCTGGAACTGTCCAGTGAATATTCTGAGTTGGGTCCTTTATATCGCAAGTTTTACAATGTACACAATTCTGCGCATTGATCTGCAATGCAGGCTTGCCTTCAAATTCAACTATTTCATAGACCCCGGCAGGGCAATAACGCTGTTCTGGAGCATCATATTGTTCCAGATTAATCGTAATGGGCACCGAAGCATCACGTAAACGCAAATGCGCTGGCTGGTTTTCATCGTGAAAAGTGCCTGATAAATATACCGATGAATTTCGATCAAAACTGACCACACCATCGGGTTTCGGGTAACTAATTTTGGCATAGTCGTTCTTATTGCCCATTTGCTCATGATCCGCATGATGCCCCATTGTCCAGGGAGCCTTACCTCGAAACAGATAGGATTCGAGTGCCGCATTAGCCAGCCCAAGCCAAAGCCCTTTATTAAATCCTGGACGAATATTTCGTACTTTATGCAATTCCGTCCACAGCCAGGATTTTTTCAATTGCTCTGGGTATGAAATCGCTTCGGTTGCTGGACCTGGATTCGCTTCATCGTAATCCACTGACAAACACTCGATCACTGCTTCTGCGGCAACCATTGCTGATTTCATCGCAGTATGAGTGCCCTTGATTTTCGGCACATTCAAAAATCCAGCAGTATCGCCAATCAATAATCCACCCGGGAAAGTCAATTGTGGAATTGATTGAAAGCCACCTTCGGATATCGCTCTGGCGCCATAAGAGATTCGAGTTGCGCCTTCAAATACAGGACGAATATCGGGATGATTTTTAAACCGTTGAAACTCATCGAAAGGGCTCAAATGCGGATTTTTATAGTCGAGTCCGATAACAAACCCAACCGCGATCTGATTATTTTCGTTATGGTATATAAATGACCCACCGTAGGTATCTGACTTAAGCGGCCAACCTATGGTATGAAGGGTGCTACCTTCGTCATGGTGTTCAGGCTTCACTTCCCAAATTTCTTTGATACCGATCCCGTAAGTTTGAGGTTCGACGCCATTTCTTAAACCAAACGTTTTCATCAGTTCACCGGTGAGCGATCCTCGACAACCCTCTGCAAAAACGGTTTGGCGGCCAATAAGTTCCATGCCCGGCTCGTAGTTGTCGGTTTTTTCTCCGTCTTTACCTATGCCCATATCGCCAGTAGCAACTCCGCGTACGGCTCCGGCACCGTCGTAAAGTACTTCCGCTGCGGCAAACCCAGGGAAAATCTCCACACCGAGTTCTTCGGCCTGTTCGGCAAGCCAACGGGTGAAATTACCCAGGCTAACGATGTAGTTACCTTCGTTATGCATTTGCGGCGGGGTCGGTAATCCGAAAGATCCCTTTTCAGTCAAATACCTGAAGCTATCTTTCTTCACCGGCACATTGAGCGGAGCACCTTTTTCTTTCCAGTCAGGAATAAGTTCATTGAGTGTTCGTGGCTCAAGAACAGCACCCGATAATATATGCGCCCCGACCTCGGCACCCTTTTCAAGAATGCATATAGTCAGCTCACGCTGCTGTTGCCGCGCAAGTTGAGCAAGGCGAATACCCATGGATAAACCGGAGGGGCCTGCCCCGACGATTACCACATCAAAATTCATTGATTCTCTTTCCACAACCGACACCTGATTTAATCGCGCTAAAAATCTGGGAATTATAAATTACTTTCACCGAAAAAGGATATGGAATTACAAATTACCTGCCCGTTTCAAATTGAATCTATTTCTGCCTGAAGGTAATGACAAGAACATCTCTATAAGCTTCGGCTGACGCATCGATTTGTTCAATCGGAGTCACACCGTGGTACAGCTTACGATCATTAACAAGCACAAGATCAAACGAATCTTTCAGGGTAAATTCCCCGATCAGCTCATGATCCAGATTATAAATAGTGGTTGCACCACTGTTGATATTGACTCGGTTAATCATGACCACCATAACAAAGTCAACGCCATCGCGGTGCACACCTTCAGGCGTAGGTTTACCCCGCTGGCCATCGCGGGCTTCAATACGAAACTGATGCAATTCAATATGCCACTGAGCATTTCCGGACAATCCTCCAAAAAAATACGCACCGAGTTCGAGTAATGCATTCAGTGTTCGACTCTGATGAAGATCACCCAGAATAGGTGCAAAATATCGAGCTACACCACCGTTTAAATGATTGTAATCGACCGTCTGATAATGGGGTTGATGCGGCATTAATCGCGGAGACTCGCCGGCAAACCAGGTGGCATAGGTTGCATGCCGCCGTTTCCGATAACTGCCTCCATCCGCCATATACTGATCCTGTTCAAGCGTATTCCAGCTTTCGAGGAATAGCGGATCCTGACCGGCAGGCTCGCCATTGATGTCAGACAATAGTTCAAGAACCTGTTCTGCATCGATAAATAGAAAGTCCTGTTCAGACAGGGCTTTCGAAATCGAATTGAGTGCAATAGTAAGCGTCGAGTCGGGCAATATAGCGTCGATAAGGAGAGATTGTTAATCAATCGGGAAAGTTGAGAATCCACAATACATCAGCCTGCCCCAAAAAGGCAGGCTGATGACCTGTTTATTACAAAGCAATTTCAGATAGTCCAATATCAATCGCAGCTACGATTTCATCGAGATCATCTTTGGTACAAATTAAAGCAGGGCTCAGACACAGCGTATTATTAAAATCAGCAAAACTGCGAGTAGTGCGACCAATCATAACACCCTGCCTAAGGCAACTAGCAGCCACACCAGCGGCGACTGATTCATCAACCGGCTCACGGCTATCGCGATCTTTCACCAACTCGATACCGACAAACAAACCTTTACCACGCACTTGCCCAATTACCGCATGTTTCTCCTCCAATACATGGAGTTGGTCCATCAGGTAATCACCCATTTTATTAACATTATCGAGAAGATTCTCCTCTTCGATGATGCGCATATTTTCAAGTGCCGCAGCAGGCCCACCTGCGCAACCACCAAAAGTGGATATATCGCGAAAGTACGACATTTTTTCACCCGGTTCGGCCAGGAATTCATTGAATAATGCTTCGGTGGTTGCCGTTACAGAAATGGGCGCATATCCACTCGCAACACCTTTTGCCATCGTAACAATGTCAGGTTTAACCCCAAAATGCTGATAACCAAACCAGGTTCCGGTCCGGCCCATTCCACAGACAACCTCATCAATATGCAACAGCACGCCATATCTCTGACAGATTCCCTGAATAGTTTCAAAATAACCTTCGGGCGGAACAATTACACCACCACCTGCCGTAATAGGTTCAAGACAAACCGATCCAACCGTATCCGGACCCTGCTCGAGTATTACCCTTTCTAACTCTTTGGCTGCCTGAACACCAAAATCAGGATGATCACCATTGGGTGACCGATAAGCCAGGCAGTGGGGCATCTCGATGAAACCCGGCGTGTAAGGACCATACTGATCTTTTCGTTGTGACTGACCTGTCGCACTTAAGGCGGTAATCGTTGTGCCATGATAATCACGATCACGGTAGATGACTTTGTGCTTCTCACCGTTGTTTTTCATTGCCGCCAATTGTCGAACCAGTTTGAAACCTTTTTCGTTGGCCTCTGAACCCGAATTGGAATAATAAATCCGGTTAAGGCCAGGCATTTTATCGATCAAGCGTTCAGCAAACAGTGCACCGGGAATATTACCGGCTGAATTAGCGAAATAACACATTTTAACCAACTGATCGCGAACTGCATCAGCAATACTTTCGCGGCCATAACCAACATTAACTGTCCAGACACCACCCGATACAGCATCTAAATATTCACGACCATTAATATCTGTCACTCTTAACCCTTTGCCTTCGACAATCACCATAGGATCGGTATCCTGCAATGGTTTGTGCTGAGTTATGTGATGCCAAAGATGGTTTTTGTCTTTTTGGACAACATCACCAGTATCGTAAGGGGACATAATGTTTCTCCGGATCAGTGGGTTAATAAATTATTTAAAAGGCCTGAATATTCTTAATATTTTTAAAATTTGTGGCCGTTTCAGGCCACGGCAACTTACCTCAAGATAATATCAGAGGCTAAATCCAATCGAACGGTTTACAATAGAGCCAGAAGTTACCATTCTATGATGCCAAGATAACTAAGATCGTTTTTACATGCACCGTTTAATTGCCCTGTAACATGCAAAATCAACAATATATGATGTGGGATCGACTCTTTCAAATCTCGACAGATAAGAAAGTCAGCTACCAGCGTCAACTTCGAGAAATGATTGTTAGCGCTATTCTAGACGATAAACTCCCTCTCGAACTAGCATTACCTTCGTCACGCGAACTTGCCAGGCACCTCGGTATAGCCCGCAACACGGTTGTCCTAGCCTACCAACAACTGATTGATGAAGGCTATCTCGTATCGCGTGAACGCAGTGGTTATTTCATTGATAAAACTATGCTGAACGGTCGGGTGCGGATTAAACCTATCGAACACGATCAATCGGTAAAACCGCCTGACTGGCAAAAACATATCAAATTTAGACCTTCGCAACAACGTAACATCGTAAAACCATCGGACTGGAAAAAATATCAGTACCCCTTCCTGTTCGGCCAGCTTGATCCTGAGCTGTTTCCAGTTAATGAGTGGCGAGACTGTTGTCGACAGTCGCTTAGCGTCAGCGATATACAGGATGTCACACCTGATTTAATCGATAACGATGATCCACTGTTAATTGAACAAATTCAGGCCCGTATTTTACCCCGGCGCGGTGTCTGGGCTTCGAGAAATGATATCCTGATTACCATGGGCGCCCAGCAGGCGCTTTATATACTCGCCGACCTATTGTCGAATAAATCCAGTAAAATCGGTATTGAAGAACCCGGCTACCCGGATGCCCGCAATATTTTTGCTTTAAAGTCCCCTAACCTTATCCCGCTTGAAGTCGATGAATATGGTGTGGTACCCGGACCCGCTGTAAATCAATGTGATTTTATCTTCCTGACCCCCAGTCATCAGTCACCAACCACCGTGACCCTGCCAATGGATAGACGCAAGCAATTACTCGAAGATGCTGAAAAACATGATTTTCTGATTATCGAAGACGATTATGAAAGTGAAATCAACTTCGTTGGAGAACCAACACCTGCGCTTAAAAGTCTCGATAGTAACGATCGAGTTATTTACGTCGGAAGCTTGTCAAAAACTCTGGCGCCCGGTCTTCGGCTCGGTTATATGGTTGGATCACGTGAACTCATCGAAGAAGCTCGAGCTTTGCGACGTCTCATGGTTCGACATCCACCTGCCAATAATCAACGAATAGTGGCTCTGTTTCTGTCGATGGGACACCATGATTCTCTCATTTACAGACTCAGCGAAACCTATCGTGAACGATGGCAAGTTATGGGTGATGCATTGAACCAGCACCTTCCTGAATCTTCGCGTATTCCCTCTTTTGGGGGCACTTCATTCTGGGTTCAGGGACCCGAAAATCTGGATAGCCGGGTTCTCAAAGAAGATGCTCGCGAACAAAGCATTTTAATAGAATCGGGCGATATTTGTTATTTACGCCCCGATCCACCTCAGAACTTCTTTCGATTGGGTTATTCATCAATCTCGTCAAAGCGTATTGAGGATGGAATTCGAAAATTGGCAGATCTGATTCACAAAATGATGTGACGCAAGTCTGTTCGATTGGTACGATAGAAACTCAGATTCTGGTACTAACGTCGCCCCGGCCTCTCGAATAACTTAGCTGTCTCGAAAATGCGCCCGAATTGTCATCAACCACTGTAATTATTTGGCTGAGCCTGGGCAATATAATGATTTCTGCACCAATTTTGACCTTTCAGGGTAAACCCTGACGGGCCTTTATATGTTAATTGAATTTAAGAGGAGAATCTTATGAAAATGACACCAAGTGAAGCCTTTGTCGAAACACTGGTTGCCAATAACGTTACCGAGATGTTTGGCATTATGGGTTCTGCCTTCATGGATGCCATGGATATTTTTGCCCCCGCCGGCATACGACTCATTCCAGTTGTTCACGAGCAAGGCGCAGCCCACATGGCTGATGGCTATTCACGCGTCAGTGGACGTCATGGTGTTGTTATCGGGCAAAATGGTCCGGGCATCAGTAACTGTGTTACCGCTATCGCTGCCGCCTACTGGGCACACTCTCCGGTTGTTATGATTACGCCAGAAACAGGCACCATGGGTATGGGTCTGGGCGGATTCCAGGAGGCTAATCAGCTTCCGATGTTCCAGGAATTTACCAAATATCAGGGACATGTTAATAACGCGAATCGTATGGCTGAGTTCACTGCACGTTGCTTTGATCGCGCCATGTCTGAAATGGGTCCAACTCAGCTCAACATTCCACGCGACTATTTCTATGGCGAACTCGATATCGAAATTCCACAACCACAACGACTGGATCGTGGACCCGGTGGCGAAAAGAGTTTGAATGAAGCTGCGGAGTTACTCGCGCAAGCTAAAAACCCAATCATCCTTTCCGGTGGTGGTGTGGTAATGGCTGACGCCGTTGAAGAATGTAAAGCGCTGGCTGAACGATTGGGTTCAGCAGTCGCAAATACCTATCTCCATAACGATTCTTTTCCAGCCAGTCATCCTTTATGGGCAGGACCACTCGGATATCAGGGATCAAAAGCAGCCATGAAGCTCATGGCAAAAGCTGATGTAGTGGTTGCTCTGGGTACTCGATTAGGACCATTCGGCACGCTTCCTCAGCATGGTATGGATTACTGGCCAAAAGACGCCAAGATCATTCAAATCGATGCTGACAACAAGATGCTCGGTTTGGTTAAAAAGATTTCAGTTGGAATTTGTGGCGATGCCAAAGCAACTGCAATTGCGTTACTTGAGCGTATCAACGACAAGACCTTATCCTGCGATGCAAACAAAGCTGAACGAGCTGCTGACATTGCTGCAGAAAAGGCAGCCTGGGAAGAAGAACTCGACGGCTGGATTCATGAAAAGGATTCCTTCAGTCTCGACATGATCGAAGAACAAAAAATCGAAGAAGGAAACTGGTTACATCCTCGTCAGGTTCTTCGTGAACTCGAAAAAGCGATGCCTGCCGACGTTATGGTGTCTACCGATATCGGAAACATCAACTCAGTAGCAAACAGCTATCTTCGTTTCGAACGGCCTCGTAGCTTTTTAGCCCCTATGAGCTTTGGTAACTGCGGTTATGCGTTACCTACTGTCATGGGTGCGAAAGTGGCAGCCCCTGAACGGCCTGCGGTTTCATACGCGGGTGATGGTGCCTGGGGTATGAGCATGATGGAAACTCTTACTTGTGTACGACACAACATTCCAGTCACTTCAGTTGTATTCCATAATCGCCAATGGGGTGCTGAGAAGAAAAATCAGGTCGATTTTTATAACCGACGTTTCGTCGCCGGTGAACTGGAAAGTGAATCCTGGGCCGAAGTCGCCAGAGCAATGGGCGCAGAAGGTATCACTGTCGATAAACTTGAAGACGTTGGACCTGCCTTCAAGAAAGCTATCGACATGCAAATGAACGAAGGCAAAATGTGTGTTCTCGAAATCATGTGTACTCGTGAACTGGGCGACCCGTTCCGACGCGATGCACTATCGAAGCCGGTTCGTTTTCTTGATAAGTATAAAGATTACGTATAAGAAATTGCATCCGTAGTCTGGGTAAACGTAATAACATTTGCGTTTATCCAGACTCGATAACACGCACGCGTGATGTCGGGTTTACAGGCACATTTCTGGAAAATGCTACCCTATAGTTGGCAGCATTTTTTCTTCAACGCCAAAACCCTCAAAAAATTCGCCCGTGCTACCCGGCAAATCCCAGCGATAATGCCAGGGCGCGTCGATATATTTTTTTAGCGTGATCCAGTCCATTCGAAAACTTTTCTTCAGCAACCTTAACCGCATCCTGATTATCACCTGCCTCTGAATATACGCCAGGGAAAATACCTTATATATCTGACTTACCTGCGCAAAGTAAGCATCTTTAATTACGTCTTTAATTGCATCCATTACCGCCTCCCGTTTTGTTGGTGCTAATAATATATCCGGAAGGCGACGGTATGTACCGTTTTGTAAAATTCCAACTATCGGCTCCGCCTATCTGAAATATCAGATCTACCGATTGGATAGATATTTCAGATCAAAGCTAGAATCAGCCACCGGGCTTTGGAGTTCTGTCTTTATTTAAAGGCGAACTACTCTAATGTTGCTTAAAACATTGGGATTGGTTAGTGTTAACGTGCTTACCAGAATCGCCCGGTAAACATATACCAATAACTAATGGGTAAACGAGGATAATTCTATAATGAAAAAAATTCGAACTTTAATCAGTATCGGTCTAATGGCCGCTACTGGCAGTGCGGTCGGTGCAGGATGTCCTGCGGTGACTGTTGCTGATATGCAAGGCGTTAGCGCCGGTAACTTTCCACAACAATACGAACAAGCTGAGTTTGAAAAACTTGGCAACTGCACGATGAGCTTTTCGCAAAATCCCGATATCGGGAAATTGAATGACAAAATTTTCGGCAACCCAGGGTTACCTTCGCTTGCCGAACGCCTGCCATCAGAACCATTGGTAGTAGCACCTTATGATTCAATAGGAAGTTACGGCGGTACATTCGATGCATTGTCGAACGCTACTGAATCGGGCACTTCGGATTTCATGGCCATACGTCACGTCAATCTGGTGCGTTATTCCGATGATCTTGAGACTATCGTTCCCAACGTCGCGAAAGGCTGGGAATGGAACAATGACTTTACACAACTGACGTTTTTCCTGCGTAAGGGCCAGAAATGGTCCGACGGGGCGCCTTTCGGTGCAGCAGATGTCGAGTTCTGG
Source organism: Gammaproteobacteria bacterium (assembly GCA_047639625.1). Taxonomy (GTDB): domain Bacteria; phylum Pseudomonadota; class Gammaproteobacteria. Next base: position 20,919 of record JBLIOG010000013.1, on the reverse strand, counting down.
TATGAAAATTTAGCCATTGACACGAATGTTCGTGAAAAGTCTAAAGATTATGTCCTGGTAGGCGGCAAGCCAATGACGGTCGATGTTATTGACGCGCAAACAGTGCGTTTTAACTTGCCATCGCCTAAACCCGGTCTGCTGTCACATTTTGCCAACCATTATGCCCAGGGTTTCCAGCCCAAGCATTTTCTTGGCCAGTGGCATCCAGCGGTTAATTCGAATGCCGATGCCAATGCCCAAAAACTCGGTTTCGAAAATGGCTATGCAGCAATTGCCGCCTATTACGGTAGCTCTGACTGGATGGACACACCAACGCCGATGCTGACCAACTCTGACAAACTCGCGATTTTGCCAGCACACGCTCACCCGACACTGGAAAGCCATATTGTCATTGCAGAAAGTACCGAGGGTCGTCACTTTGTTGCTAACCCTTATTTCTATATGGTCGATACTGCCGGTAACCAGCTACCCTACATCAGTGAGCAAGACGAAGTTTTTGTCGGCAATGCCGAAGTTCGTTTGCTGAAGATGATGAATGGCGAAGTCTCTTTCAAGCAACAGGCATTGAACCTTGATCATGCACCTCCGCTGCTGGAAAACCAGGAAAAAAGCAACTTTACAGTGGAATTGAAGCCTGAAGTCGCAATGTCAACCTTTGCCTTCAACGTTACGTCTGAGGATATGGGAAAGCGTGAAGTTTTCGGTAATCTGAAGTTTCGTCAGGCAATGTCTGTAGCCATTAACCGTGATGAAATCAACGAAGCCATCTTCTTCGGTACGGGTACCGCCCAGCAATATATCGGTTTCTCTCCGACCCCCTCGTTTGTTGATAAAAAGTGGACACAACATTACGCTCAGTTTGATCCGAAATTAGCCAACAAACTATTAGATGAAATTGGAATGAAAGACATTGATGGCGACGGTATGCGCGAAATGATCAATGGCGAGCCACTGGTACTGAATCTTCAGGTTGCCACGCAGTCAATGTCAATCAAACAGGTCGAACTGATTGGTCAGCACTGGGGTGCTGTGGGTGTCAATAACACGGTTAAGGAAGTCACCACGGATGAATTTCGTTCGGCCATGTCATCCAACCAGCTTGATGTCACCATGTACTTAAAAGGCCAACCATTGGCTGTTATCCTGGGAATATCTGAACTGTTCATTCCGCCTTACGATAACTACTTCAACCAGAGAACAGCCATGCTTTGGGGAGAGTATCTCGACTCGGATGGCGCTTCAGGTGTGAAACCACCTCCGTATGCGTATGAGATGATGGATGATATCAGTGCCTTTCAAGGGGCGACAGCGGGTACTGCTGAATCCGATCGACTGGGTCAAAAGCTGGTAAAAAACATGGCTGAAAGCCTGCTCTTCATCGGTACTGTGAAGTCGGTTTCTCCGGTTTATCACAGCAATACCTTGAAAAACTTTCCTGAGTATAAGACGGCATCTTATTCCTACTACAGGTCCTATCCATACCGTGGTCCTCAGTGGTTCTTTGGTAAGTAAAGCTTGATAGTTCGTCCACGGGTATTGGTTAATGCCCGTGGACGACTTCCATTCATGATTTCTACTAATACAAATAATTAAGTAGGGGCGCAGACAAGAATGCAATTCGCTCGATTCGCAGCCACGCGTGCCTTACTGGCAATGTTTACTCTGATCATGGTTTCCCTGATCGTTTTTAGTTTGATGGAACTCGTGCCAGGCGACTGTGCCGAACGTTACCTCGCTTTCAAGAGTTCTCAGGGCGGAGCCATTACCATTGCTGACATCGATGCGGAACGTGCTCGCCTCGGTCTGGATCGACCTTACATGGTGCGCTGGGGAAGCTGGATTATTAATGCTTTTCAGGGTGAGTTTGGCGACAGCTGCATCTTGCGCCTTAATATTAGTGAGCTACTCGGCCAAAAATTCTGGTTGAGCCTTGGGATTTGCCTGACTTCTTTACTGGTCGCTTATCTGATTGCTATTCCGGTTGGTATCATTTCAGCCACTTCGAAAAGCCCGGTACTAAATAACAGCCTCCGGCTTGTGAGTTATCTCGGTCTAGCAATGCCTAATTTTTTACTGGCGCTGATGATAATGCTGTTTGCAACGGTTTATTTCGGCGACACTTTGACAGGACTATTTTCTAAAGAATATCGTGATGCAGCCTGGTCTATTGATCGGGTTAAAGATTTCCTTTCACGGGCCTGGCTACCCATATTAGTTCTGGCCTGGTCAGCCACCGCTTTTGCGATACAGACCGTGCGTGCACTAATGTCCGACGAAGTCGGTAAGCTGTATGTGCTTGCCGCGTCAGCGCGCGGCGTTAGCGGACGCAAGCTGTTGTGGGGTTATCCGGCACGGCATTCCCTTGGTCCCATTATTAACTCGCTGGGCTTTGACCTGAATCGAATCTTCAACGAGCTACCAATCGTCGCCTTGATTTTAGTTCTTACCGATGCCGGGGCTCTGCTGTATGACGCGTTGGCGGCCTCTAACGACCAACAATTAGCAGGCGCTATTATTTTTATGCTAACCGCGAGTATTGTGGCTCTCAATTTTGCCACTGATATCATTCTCGCGCTAACCGACCCGCGCGTTCGTCGCAGTATCCTGGGGTAAACCGAGATGACCGATACAACTGCTAGTGTTGACGTGAATGTCGACCAAAAACTGAAAGAAGCCTATTTCACAGCTTCCCAGGGTCAACTGATTTGGGCGCGCTTCAAAAAACAAAAAGCCGCCATGGTCGGCGCAGGCGTTCTCATTGTTTTGATCTTATCCGGTTTTTTTGCACCCTTCCTGACGCCCTATGACCCAACGATTGATGGACGCAATAAAGACTATGTCAATGGTGCGCCGAATGTTCCAAAATTTTGTGATAGCAACGGTTGTTCCCTAAGACCGTTTATCTATTCTTATGAACGTAGCCGCTCGATTAAGACAAACTTCCGCTGGGTGACCGAGGTCGACACGGATGCGCGTCGTTACATGACATTCTTGCCCGAGGGGGACAAATATACATTCTTCGGCATGGATTTCACTACGCATTTATTCGGCGTCGATTCGGGCAAGATCCATATATTCGGCACCGATTCATCGGGTAAGGACATCTATTCCAGAACGCTCCATGCTATCAGTACATCGCTCGCGGTGGGAACGATCGGGGTCTTTATTGCTTTTGTTCTGGCATTAATCATTGGTGGTACTTCAGGTTATTATGGGGGCTGGATCGACTCCGTGATACAGATGATGACCGACGCGGTTCGAACCATTCCCGCCATTCCATTATTTATGGCGCTGTCAGCATTCATGCCTCAAACCTGGAGTTCGGAAACCCGGTTTTTATTCATCTCAATAATTCTTGGATTTGTCGGTTGGCCGACGCTGGCCAGGCGGGTTCGAACGCACCTGCTAACCGAGCGCAACCAGGAATATGTACTTGCGGCACAATTGTGCGGTGCTTCCGCGGGTCATGTTATCCGACGGCACCTGTTGCCGAGTTTTACCAGTTATATCATTGTTGACCTGATTATTTCATTCCCGTACATGGTGCTTTCCGAAACTGCGCTCAGCTTTATCGGCCTAGGCTTGAATGATCCGGTCAATTCACTCGGTACCATGTTACAAAACGTCACCAGTGTAGACGTGCTCCTTAATTACCAGTGGTATTTCATCCCGGTAATATTCTTCATTATTCTGGTGCTTGCCTTCGTGTTTGTCGGCGACGGCTTGCGTGATGCCGCCGATCCTTATGCAGATACAAAAAAATGACCAGTCCGCTGATTTCTGTAAAAAATTTAACATTGCGGTTTAAAACCGATGAAGGTCTGGTAACCGCCGTCAATGATGTATCCTTCGATATCGCACCCGGCGAAGTGCTTGGGCTTGTCGGTGAGAGCGGTTCCGGCAAGTCGGTAACCGCCAAGGCACTAATGATGCTTAACGCCGAAAACGCGGTCTACGATGACGATAGCCAGATTACCCTGCACGTCGATGACCGTGATTTCGAAGTTTTAGCACTGAAACGTGCGCAGGAACAAAAAGTCATTCGTGGCGGTGCGATCTCGATGATCTTTCAAGAACCCATGGCAAGCTTTGCGCCGGCGATTACCATCGGTGCCCAAATGGTCGAACAATTGATGATCCATTCGGATATGACCGCGTCCAGGGCAAAAGAGATTTCGATCGAAATGCTGACTCGCGTGGGCATTCCGGAACCGGCTCAACGTTTCGGCCAGTACGCTTTTGAGTTTTCCGGGGGTATGCGCCAACGCGCGATGATCGCGATGGCGCTGTCGACCAAACCCAAACTGCTTGTCGCCGATGAACCTACAACCGCGCTTGATGTCACAATTCAAGCCCAGGTCATTGATTTGATGAAAGATCTGGTCTCAGAATTTCATATGTCGATCCTCTTCATTACCCATGACCTGGGTGTTATCGCGCAAACTGCCGATCGTGTTGCGGTCATGTATCTCGGTAATCTAGTTGAAACTGGTACGGTTCGTCAAGTTATCAACACACCATCTCACCCTTATACTCGTGGCTTATTAAACTCTCTGCCTAAATTGGATGATCTCGAAGCAAAGTTGACACCGATACCAGGTGATATACCGTCGCCACTCGATCGCCCACCGGGCTGTGTTTTTCACACTCGTTGTGTTGAATCGGGCAATATTGCTGAAACCTGCCGAACGGTGATTCCGGACTATTTTAATGACGATGCTAACCACCAGGTCGCTTGTCATCTCGCGACGCAAGGGGATCAGTCATGAGCGATATTTTGATCGAAGCCAAAGATCTGGCGGTGCACTTTCCTCTAGCCGGTAAATTGTTTGGTGAGAAACCCGTTGTAAGAGCTTGCGAAGGCATTAATCTGAAAATTGAAAAGGGTAGTTTCTTTGGCCTGGTTGGTGAATCAGGCTCAGGAAAAACAACTCTGGGGCGCGCCATGCTCAAAGCAGTCCCAATTAGTCGCGGCGAAGTCACTTTTACCGACGAGGAAGTTACCTACAATCTTAGTAGCCTGAAGGGAGTCGAACTCAAAGATTATCGTAAACGTACACAATTGATCTTTCAGGACCCATACGCGGCATTGAGTCCTCGAATGACAGTACGCGATATTATTGCAGAACCTCTGGAAGTCATGGGCTTGACGTCGTCACGTGAAGAAACGGATACGAGAGTGCGCGAAATTGCATCTCAGTGTCGATTGAACCTGGAACATTTACGTAGATTTCCACACGCATTTTCCGGTGGCCAGCGTCAGCGCATTTCAATTGCACGTGCATTGGTATCCAGCCCTAAATTCATAGTGGCCGATGAATCGGTCGCGGCACTCGACGTCTCCATTCAGGCAGATGTACTAAACCTGTTAAATTCAATTCAGCGCGAAAATGGTATTACCTTCTTATTCATTAGTCATGATTTAAGTGTTATTGCACACACCTGTGACCACGTCGCAGTCATGTACCTCGGGCAGATTGTTGAATCCGCACCCACACACAAGCTATTTTCAGAAACTTCACATCCTTACACCAAAGCCTTACTGTCAGCTATCCCATCACTAGACCCTGACGATAAAGGCAAAGCACAAAAGCTGGAAGGTGAAATTCCAAGTCCGATCAACCCGCCGCCCGGCTGTCGCTTTAATACACGATGCGCGTTTGCTCAAGAGCGATGCCGCAAGGAAATACCCGTATGGCGCGAAATCAGTCCTGAGCATCAGGTAGCCTGTCATTTCGCAGAAGAACTTGCCTGAAAAAACTGCCAACTTTACCCCGATACACCCCGAGTTTGGGGCCCTTGTTAGCGGAGTAGACCTTTCTCAACCGCTCGATGATGCCACGTTTAGCAAAGTGGATGCGGCGATCAATCAATATTCGATTTTGCTGTTTAAAAATCAAAAAATAAACGACGATTCACAACTGGCGTTTACCGCTCGTTTCGGCCAACTTGAAGAAGAACATGTAACCTATTACAGTCAGGGTAAAGTGGTTTATATGGGTCGCGTGGGAAATATTGACGACGAAGGTAACAAAGTATCCAGTCGTCAGAACAAATCTTCTACCGGAAATGAAATGTGGCATTCCGATAGTTCATTTCGCGAAATACCCGCCATGTATTCGATCCTATCTGCCTACGAAGTGCCTGACGAAGCTGGCGAAACCGAATTTGCCAGTGGTCGATCAGCCTATCAACGATTAAGTCGCCAAACACGTGATTTAATTGATTCCAAAATAGGCATACACGATTATATTTACTCACGCACCCAGGTCGGCGAAGACGCTGTTTCACAAGGTCAACGTACCTATATGCATCCAGTTCGCCAGCGACTAGTGAGACAAAACCCGGTTACTGGAGATCGTAATGTTTTTGTAGGTTCACATGTAAAGGAAATAGAAGGTATGCCTGATGTACAGGCAAAACCGTTGATCGAGAAATTAATATCAGAAACTACCCGCCCACAATCAGTGTACCGACATCGCTGGCAGGTTGGAGATCTCGTGATCTGGGACAATCGATGTATTTTGCATCGCGGCTGTGGTTATGATCCCGATCGGTTCCGGCGTCGCATGCATCAGACTCGGGTGCGCGGCATCGGCCCATCAATCGCAGAGAAGATTAGTTAAAACCAGACGAGGAAGATTCAGTTATGGCCAATAATAAAATTTTGATCCCACTCAACCAGTCAGAATTAAGTCAGGAAATTCTACCGAGTGTAGAAAAGTTTTTCTCGCCAAGTGAGAACGATTTGATTCTCTATTTTGTCACCAAACCGCCAAGCCCTGCCGGGTTCGGGGAACCTGATCTTAGCGCTGGATACGCTGTATCGTCCACTACCAGAACTGTTCATCCAACACTTCATCCGATATACGAAACCCAACAGCAGGACAGCATCCGGGCACACGTCGAGTCAGAGTTAGCACCCGTGATTGCACGCTTAAAGGCCGCGGCGTATCAGGTTTCGTTAGAAGTTGGATTCGACACTGATACGGTCGGCGCTATCAAGCGTGAAATCAAGAACAGGAAAATCAACCTTCTCGCCATGTCGAGCCAGGCTCGAGTTGGCGTTACACGGTTCTTTTTCAGGGATATAGCCGACACGATTACACAACAGGCAAAAATTCCCGTTTTACTGGTTCATCCTTCCAATAACTGATGCTGTTTTAGCCTTTCTGCTGCTGAAAATCACCTATCGCTATTTTGGCCGCGTTAGGCAGGCACACTACATTTCAGCTTTCAACGAAACTATACTGACAAAACTTACAACGAGTGAGCCGCCTTGCTCAGGTTTCTCAGTTTATCCATAGATAAGCTACGACCCAGCAAGCCGAGACCGCAGTCTGGAGCTGCAAGCAATCGATCCATATCGATGTGAAGCAAGGCCATCTGCAATCGTTCTCGAATCTCATCAACAGATTCCACAGTGCTTTTTGCCACAGTAACGAGGCCGAGTATTACCTTTGTTGTGGGCAATCGCTCGAGCAGTTTTAAATCATTGTGGCGGTGTGCATCTTCGAACGAAACTGCATCGATGCAGGAGTCTTCAATTGCATCGGCTATCTGAAAGTAAGAGTCCAGGTCGGCCTTGGGATAATCTTCTCGATCCAGTTTATCGGGATAACCACAGCACATATGTACCGTTTTCTGCACTCGACTTGAACAGCCGTGAAAAGCACGTTCAAGATTTTCGAACCCGAAATCAAGCGCGGCCTGAGGTTTTCGGGCAAACAATGGTTCATCTATCTGAATATGAATACAGCCGGCATCGGCCAGAGCTCGAACTTCTTTATTGAGCGCTTCAGCAATATCCCGACCCAATTTTGCGGGATCAAGATAGAAGGCATCGGCATTCGTATCTGATATGGTCATAGGCCCTGGCATCGTGATTTTCACAGGCCGTTCAGTTGTAGACTGACCCCGTCTCCAATCATTGACCAGAAAAATTTCTTTGGCTGAAATAGTTCCTATAATAGTAGGCAACTTTGCCTCAAAATTACCGCCCCGTACCGGTTTGCTGGTCAGGTTTGCAAAATCAAAGCCATTCAAATGCCGGCAATGGTAGTGAATATAGTTTTCACGTCCAATTTCACCCTCAGTTGGAATATCAATACCACATGATATTTGATCAGCAATTGCCTCCGTCACACCTCGCTCGATAACTTTATCAGCGTCAGGACCCAGGTCCGCCATTGCCTGTTCCCACAGGGCAGTTGGATCTGAAGTATCCGTTCCATCGGGATGATTAAACCAGTCCGGCAGTTTTACATAATCAGGTTTAGGGTAGGCACCGATACAGGTCGTTTTTACTGGCAATTTCTAATCCTCTATTTTATTAGTCTGATTTATATTCCATCTCTAGTTCGAAACCAATTCCGGTCCAATCGAGAGCGACTACAGTATCCCTTTATGCATTAACAAATTTATTTTTATATTCAGTTCGTGCATCAGCATACCATTGCGGTTCTGCAGGCCAGGGATGCAGATTACCCAGGGCTCCACCCGGATAGGATTCAGCAAAATTTTTTCGATAATCCGGACCGGTATACTTGTCTGCGCCGAGGACAGCCGAATTAGAACCATGATTATCAATCGACTTCCCGGCCACTTCGGCATTCAAAAGATAGTTGATCAATTCATAAGTCTGCTCGATGTTTTTGGCCGCTGACGACATTGCCAATCCATCGACCCAGGCCAAAGCACCTTCTTTAGGCGCTTGATAGTTCACCAACTTCCCTTCTGATTTCATGGAGAGAACGGGGCCATCCCAGGTTTGACCAACAACAACTCCTTCGTTTAACAGCCCATTTTTCTGGCTGTCAGCATCATTCCAGAACAACTTGATTTGAGACTTTCGCGCAATACAAAACCGGGTAATCTTGTCCCATACACGACGCATTTCAACTTCCCCCGTATAACCTTTCCAGACATCTCCGGGAGCCAATTCGCCGATAGTTTCCATATAGAGACCTGCCCCTAACATTCCACTGTGCGGTCTAATCATCGTTTTACCTTCATTAACCGGATCCCATATGTTGGCATAACTGGGAATCCCACCTGGCGGCTTATAGATATCTGTCCGCCAGCCAATGGCCTCGGTTCCCCAGACAAACGGCAACCAGTGAGACCCATTACCGTCAAAGTTCCAGTCAGTTTGCCCTACCTTCAACATGGCCGGATTAAGTTTCCCTAAAGTAGTTATCTTTTTGTAATTAAACGGTTGCAACAAACCTAGATCAGCCCACTGCCCCGAACGATTATTAGTAGGGCTACATAAATCGACACCAGCGCCCTTTGAGCCTTTCATCTGTCCAATTAATTCTTCATTAGAACCAATTTTTTTGTAGTTGACCTTTATTCCAGTTTTTTTAGTGAAGTCAGAAAGAACGCCAGGAGGGATATAATCGGTCCAGATCGTACAATTTATTTCCCCTGACGAAGCCAGCACCGATGGACTGACCACCCATGGACCCACTGCAGCACCCACACCGGCAGCCGTTGATATTTTAAGAAACCTTCGCCGACAGTTGTCGGTCGTGATTTTTACTGCGTCATTCATTTGACTTTCCCGAGTGGCATTTATCCGATAGGTTAATCACTCAATCCTGGTACTTATGGCAATAACTACCCAATTATTTCTATTGCCGCTTGTAAAAAGTTGCTGCGCCAGACTTTGACCTGACGCATTAATCGTTAACCCCCCGGTAAACGAGTCCCACGTTATCCGCGCATTCTTTCCGCTTTTGGATCGTACATTGCCGATAAACTGGCTTTTGCAGGAATCCGGTCACCGGCCACATCGATTTCAAAACTTCCTGCGTTGAGGTAATCCGCAGTTACGTCTTCTGCGACTTCTACATAACCAAGACCTATTGAACCACCGAGGGTATGTCCGTAATTGCCTGATGTTAAATGACCGACAATCTCGCCGTCACGTAATATAGGCTCATGGTGGTAAAGCATAACTTCCGGATCTTCGAGTAAAAACTGAACCATTCGTTTTTTCATGAAACTACGGTCATCTTTCTGTCGTGCAATGGCATCTCTGCCGATAAACGAAGTCGGCTTATCTAGTGCACAAACAAATCCTAAACCACATTCGAGTGGTGTATCGTGTTCTGCCACATCATGCCCATAGTGGACAAACTTCTTTTCCATTCGACAGGAATCAAGCGTGTGCATGCCGGCAAGACTCAAACCATGGCTCTGTCCTTTTTCCCATAGATAATCAAATCCATGGCGCGCCTGATCAGTAGGAACATATAGCTCCCAGCCAAGTTCTCCGACATAGGAAACACGCGCAGCATAGGCACGGGATGCACCTAGCTCAACAGACTGAAAAGCACCAAACGGGAACTTCTCGGTCGACATATCATGATCAAGTGTTTCAGTTAGCAGCGCTCGGCTATCTGGCCCCATGACGCCCAGAACCGCCCAGGCGTTGGTAATATCACTAACACAACAGAATTCGTCTTCGCCAATGTTGACTTTCAACCAGCTCAAATCCTTTATCGACTGCGCTGCACCACTGACGACCCAGAATTCGTTTTCAGACATTCGCGTGACGGTTAGATCCGCCTCGATACCGCCTCGATCATTCAACCAATGGGTGTAAACCATTCGACCCGCCGCAACATCAATATCAGCACTCGAAATACGTTGCAGTACCTTACAGGCATCACGACCCTGCACCAGATATTTGGAAAAAGAACTCTGATCAAACATAACCACTTTTTCACGCGCGGCGCGATGCTCACTGGCATTGTATTCAAACCAGTTTTGTTTGCCGAAGCTATACTGATACTCGGGTTTTACACCTTCAGGGGCAAACCAGTTAGCTCGTTCCCAGCCGGCCGCTTCCCCAAAGCAGGCATTACGCTCGTCGAGTCGTTCATGCAATGGAGAATGTCGAACGTTCCGTGAAGTCTCCATTTGTTTGTAGGGATAATGATTGTCATACAATAGACCTAGTGTCTCTGTGACCCTGTTTTCAATATAATGCTGGGTAGATTGAAAAGGGAACATTCGCCGAATATCATGACACCAGAGGTCCATCGGTGCATGCCCACGTTCCATCCAGTCAGCCAGTGCGCGTCCAAGACCCCCAGAAGACTGGATGCCAATCGAATTTAATCCGCAGGCGACGTAAAAGTTTTTCAACTCAGGGGCTTCACCCATGTGAAACTGATCATCTGGCGTAAAGCTTTCCGGGCCACAAAAGAATTTTCTCCAACCCACATCCTGAAGCATTGGAACGCGATTCATGGCATGTTCCAGTACCGGCATAAACTGTTCATCCATATGCCCTTCTAGCTCTTCAAAGGCAAAGTCTGTCGGAATGCCGTTTTGCCCCCAGGGTACTGCATTCGGCTCAAAGGCGCCGACCAGTAAGCTGCCAGCATCTTCACGATAGTAGGCACATCGATCATGATCACGCATAACAGGTAGATTATTCGGCAGATCGTCGAGCTTTTCAGTCAGAGCATAATAATGCTCACAGGCGTGCAACGGCACACTAACGCCAGCCAGTTTACCGACATGACGTCCCCAGAGCCCTGCGCAGTTAACAACAAAATCAGCCTGAATAGAGCCATGACTGGTTTCAACGCCAGTTACTTTTCCATTGGCCTGATTAATACCCGTTACGGTAACGCCCTCAATACATTGTGCACCGCGTAGACGCGCACCTTTAACAAATGATTGCGTCACATCAACGGGACTTGCCGTACCGTCCTGCGGAACCCAGCTACCGCCGAGTAAGTCACTGGTTTCGACGTAAGGGTAGAGCGCTTTAATTTCTTCCGGTGTAACAATATCTACTCGCGTGACTCCGAATGCATTGTTCATTGCAGCGACACGTTTCAGCTCTTCAAAGCGCTCTTTACTATGAGCAATTGACAAGGAGCCTACCTGCTTAAAACCAGTTGACTGTCCAGTTTCAGCTTCGAGTTCGTTGAGTACCGACATTGAATACTCGGCTAGCCTGGCTTGCGAATCGCTGGCACGCATGGTTCCTATCAACCCCGCGGCGTGCCATGTGGTTCCACAACTAAACTGCTGTCGTTCAAGCATTACAACATCCTGCCAACCCAGCTTTGCGAGATGATAGGCAACACTGGACCCAATAACCCCACCACCGATGATCACTGCACTGGCCTTTTCAGGAAGTTGAATTGACATTCGTTGATACTCCAATACTATTTAAATATTTATGGATGTGGCTTTATCGTCTCAATTCCAAACGCTGTCAACATATTTTTGACCGCTGCTAAAGCTCCGTGAATTTGCTCTACACCCATACTGCCAATACAACCCATTCGGAAACTTTCAGCAACAGTCAATTTCCCCGGATAAATCACATACCCCTGGTCTTTGAGGCCATCATAAAATGCGCCAAAATCGAATTCGGAATTTCCCGGCATATGAAAGGTTATGATAATTGGAGCCTGTAAATCATCGGGCAACAAGGTTTCAAATCCCATTGCCCGCATACCCTTAATCAATACGTGACAGTTTTCACGATATCGGCCGCCACGACCCTCTACTCCACCTTCTGCGACAAATTCTGTCAAAGCCTGATCAAAAGCCAACAACACATGAGTCGGAGGTGTAAAGCGCCATTGCTTATTTTTCTCCATCGCTTGCCACTGATCATACAAATCAAGGCAAAGTGAAGGTGAATTACCCTTTGTTTGTTCTAAAATTACTCGTCGAGCGACGCAAAACCCCATTCCAGGGGCACCTTCCAGACATTTGTTACTGGATGCTACAACTGCATCAAACACAATGTCGTCTGCATCCAACGATAATGCGCCAAAAGCACTCATCGCATCTATTAGCAGGCTACGTCGATGCTTTGCCACGGTTATTGAAATATCTTTAAGTGGATTCAATATCCCTGAGGTTGTTTCACAATAAACCATAACCACCTGGGTGATCGCTGGATCATCGGCTAATTGTCTATCGAGTTCTTCAATATTAATGGGCACGTCTTCCGCTGATTCCTGAATAACATAATCACGGCGATAATAATCACAAATTTTAGCGATTCGGTGCCCGTAAGCCCCATTAACTAAGATTAGCAATTTCCCGTCTGCTGGAACAAAACAGCCAATCATTGCTTCGACCACAAAAGTACCGCTGCCCTGAAGTGGCACGGTAACGTAACGATCACCACCATTAACAACATCAACCAGTCGATCGAGAATCCTGGCATTCAGATCAATAAAGGTTTTATCGCGCGATCCATAATCATGGAGCATCGCTTCTTTAACAGTTTTAGACGTCGTCAAGGGGCCGGGCGTCAGTAAATAAGGATCACCTGTAGGTGAAGCAGCGGGATTGGTCATTCAATTTTCCATTTACGATTTGATTTGCCATTTATACCGGCGCTTAATACTATTCGGCAAATCGATATAACATATGACTGGGATAGGTTATGCCAATACCACATGCTCACCTGCGATCTTTCCACGCAGTCGCTTTACACGGTAGCTTTACCCGTGCAGCAGAAATGCTCAACATCACGCAGCCAACGTTATCCGGCCAGGTCAAGGAACTCGAAGAACGCTATGGTACCCAGCTTTTTGTTCGTCAGGGACGCCGAATAGAATTGACCGACATCGGGCGTGCCGCATTTGATATTACTCGAATAATTTTTACCCATGAAAAGGAGGTCGAGAACCTCTTTCAATCCGCTCGCGCACTGACAACCGGTCAATTGCGGGTCGCCGCAGATTCACCCTATATCGTTACGCCTCTGTTGGCTCAATTTAACCAACGCTACCCAGGTATACAATTATCGATTCAATACGGAAATTCAAAACAATTAATGAAGTGGCTTGATTCCCACCAGTGTGATATAGCTTTATTACCGAACATACCACTTGACGACGAACGACTCTTTTCGATTCCCCTGCAACCCGATCGTCTGGTGGTTTTTGTAAACAAACAACACGCCTGGGCAAAACGTAAACTAGTTGCGCTGAAAGACCTAAAAACACAGAGAGTTATTCTTCGCGAAAAAGGATCACGAACCCGCTCAATATTTCAGGAAGCCCTCGACAAAGCCAATATAAAGCTGGATGACGTTATGGAAATCAGTGGACGTGAAGGAGTACGAGAAGCCGTGGCGGTTGGTATTGGCATTGGTATTGTCGCTGAAAATGAACTGCAGGATGATAATCGCCTATGCTCATTAAGAGTGAAAAACGCTGAGCTAATCCACAATGAACACGTCCTCTGCCTGAAAGACGCCAAAGCACTTCGAGTCAATGATGCTTTTCTCAGCATGATTATGGAAAATCAGGGCTAAAACAGTGTCTATACAGTATTAGTAATCACATAGGCGGCATCGATAATAAACATACACAATATCGATTTAACCAAATGCTACAAATCTCGCTATAGTAGCGTCCTTTTTCATCACCCTGACAGAAAATCATGACATCAGACTCAAAAAAGATCTCGGTTAACGGCCGAGAATATCAATGGCCTAAACAACCCTGTGTCGTTGTCTGCATCGATGGCTCTGAACCAGACTATATCGAAAAGGCCATAGAAGCCGGGGTTATGCCCTGGGCTAAAAAAACAGTAGAGGAAGGCACTGACCTGAGAGTTAACTGCGTCGTCCCCAGCTTCACTAACCCTAATAACATTTCGATTGTGACCGGTGTCCCACCGGTTGTTCATGGTATCTGCGGCAATTTTTATTACGATACTGAAAACGACCGTGAAGTTATGATGAATGAACCTCACCTGTTACGAACCCCGACTATTTTCAAAGCCTTTCAGGATCAGGGCGCTAAAATTGCGATAATTACGGCCAAAGATAAATTGCGACGATTACTGGGTAATGAACTCACTTTCGGAGACCAGGGTGCAATCTGCTTCTCTTCCGAAAAATCCGATCAGGCAAACATGGCGGAAAATGGCATCGATAATGTTGTCGAAATGGTCGGAATGCCCGTTCCATCGGTTTACAGCGCAAATCTTTCTGAATTTATTTTTGCCGCAGGTGTCAAGATTATGGAAAGCCACCGCCCTGATCTCATGTACCTGTCGACAACCGACTATATTCAGCATAAGTTTGCACCCGGAAGCGAAGGTGCGAATGCGTTTTACGCGATGATGGACAGCTATTGGGCACAGCTTGAGGCTCTCGGAGCCGTTGTTGCGTTAACAGCTGATCATGGTATGAATGCCAAGCATAATGAGGCAGGCGAACCCAATATCATTTACCTACAGGATGAATTCGATCGGTTAATGTCACCGGGTGCTGCCCGGGTCATCCTGCCTATTACTGATCCCTATGTCGTGCATCACGGTGCATTGGGTTCTTACGCAACTGTTTATTTGCCTAAGGATGCCGATATCGATCATCTTAAATCTGAACTGATGAAAATAGGGGGTATGCAGGCAGTCTACGACAATGCCGAAGGTTGTCAGAGGTTCAAGTTAGCCCAGGATCGGATGGGCGATTTAATTCTAGTTTCAGACAAGCATGTCGTCATTGGCACAACCGCTGATCGTCACGACTTGTCGGGTCTGGAGGTTCCTTTACGATCCCATGGTGGTGTCACCGAGCAGGTTGTACCGCTGATCGTTAACAGACCAACCAAACCATCCTCAACCTCTGAGATGATGAATAACTACGATATTTTCAATATCGCTTTAAATAACATCGCTTAATTTTAAACAACAATTAATAATACTCAGGAATATTCATGAGCATAAGACATGAAAAAATGCGAATCGCCGGCAAACTTGTCGATGGCGATACCGGTAAAACCATCGAAGTTATAAATCCCTATGACAATAGTGTTGTCGGTACAGTGCCACGAGCCAGCCGACAACAGGTCGCTGATGCTTTCGAAATCGCAGGCAATTATAAATCCACCCTGACTCGTTACGAACGCCAGCAAATACTGCTTAAAACGGCTGAGTTAATCGTTTCACGCAAAGATGAAATATCCGATTTAATTACCGCCGAATGTGGTCTTAGTAAAAAAGATAGCCTGTATGAAGTCGGTCGCGCCTTCGATGTTTTTAGTCTGGCAGGTCAACTGTGTATTATTGATGACGGTAAAATCTTCTCCTGTGACCTGACCCCACATGGCAAAAAGCGTAAAATTTTCACCCAACGTGAACCTTTACGCGCTATTTCCGCTATTACCCCGTTCAACCATCCGCTAAATATGATTTCGCATAAAATTGCACCGTCCATCGCAACCAATAACTGCATGGTCGGTAAGCCGACTGAACAAACTCCGCTTACTGCACTTTTACTCACTGACATCATCTATGAGGCCGGGTTACCGCCAGAAATGTTATCCATGGTGACCGGACTGCCCGAAGACATGGGTGACGAAATGCTCACCAACCATAATATCGACCTGGTATCGTTTACCGGCAGCGTACCTGTTGGTAAATATATTGCAAAAACTGCAGGCTATAGAAGAACAGTCCTGGAACTAGGCGGCAACTCTCCGCTCATCGTCATGGATGATGCGGATCTTGATAAAGCTGCCGAACTGGCAGTTGCCGGTGGCACTAAAAACTCCGGGCAGAGATGTACTGCAGTTAAACGTGTTTTATGTATCGATTCAGTCGCGGATGAATTTGCGGCACTTGTTGCTGAAAAAGCAGCAAAGTTAAAATACGGCAACCCGATGGATCCCGATACCGACGTCGGTACCGTAATCAACGAAGCCGCCGCCATTATGTTTCAGAACAGGGTCAATGACGCCATCGAAAAAGGCGCTACACTGCTCTACGGAAATGATCGCCAAGGTGCTGTTTATTCGCCAACTGTCCTCGATCATGTTCCCGCAGATTGCGAACTGGTCATGGAAGAAACCTTTGGTCCGCCGATTCCGATCATCCGCGTACGCGATATTGATCACGCCATCGAAGTTGCTAACTCAACGGCTTTTGGTCTTTCATCAGGCGTTTGTACCAATCGAATGGACGATATAATCCGTTTCATCAACGAGCTGGAGACCGGTACCGTGAATATCTGGGAAGTCCCGGGTTACCGAATTGAAATGTCACCTTTCGGTGGTATCAAAGATTCTGGGCTGGGATATAAAGAGGGTGTCATTGAGGCAATGAGCAGTTATACCAACGTGAAGACCTTTTCTCTGCCCTGGTAATAATATCGTTTATTATCAAGTCAGAAGCCGATGGTTATTCATCGGCTTTTTTTGGATTATTTAACCAGTAACTGTAGAGAAGCAATCTTAATTTCCGCCAGTAAAATTTGGCCTGCCTTAAACCTTTCAGATAGCCGTCATTCTAGAAATTGGTTGTGCGCTACCTTCATATATCCTCAGATGTCATTCCCGCAAATTTTTAGGTAATGGCTGGTATGGTCAAATAAGCGGTCAAATGGATCAGCACACTTTAATCTCAGGTATCGGAATCTAGCCCACATTCAAGATCCGGAATTCAACGGCAGTTTTCAGGTAATCGACCTTCATCAATTGGATTAGCATGAGTCAGAACGGTAGACAGGAGATATTCGTTCATCTTGAAACCAGGAACGTGCACTGCCTGCACAATCAACCTTTAAATCTATTAAATAATTGTGCCTCTTCTAATTTACGTGAAAATGATTTGGCCAATCCAAAGCGTATTTCCTTTGACGCGGTAAAAATAAAAACCTGCACCCAACCAGGAAAGCGCTAGCTGTGACCTGGAGAGCCAGTGTTGTTGGTAGATAGTTTCCTTCTGGAATTCGACATCATTCGCTGAGCTGGTTTTCAGCTGTGTCAGCTTGAGTTGCTTGTCTAATTCGCGCGATTTCGCCTTATGTCGTTTTTTGTACTGCTCTGTCCCTTTCTGGATGCCCTGGGCGATAAGTCGTGTTTGCTCCCTGGTTTGGCCTGGTTATTGGGTGGCCTTAGCGGTCTTCATCGCATCACTTATGGCCTCAGGTGATACAGCCTGTTTATTTGAATATAGGCTCATGTGTCCCCTAATTATTATTTGATCTACTATTGTGCGCTGATCATTATACTGAATTTTAGATTTTCACTAACGGATAAGACAGATCGCAATCGTGCCAACCCTTCATACTGCCAGGAAATCGTGCTATCGGTACGCTGTAGGAATCAGATGCCATCCCAGTTGGCAAGAATATCGAATGGCGCAATGAAGCCCTCAGATGGCTGTGATTGAGCACCCATTTTGTATAAGAACTAAAACTGACTTGATTATCCAGGGATTAAATAAACAGGTCGAACCCTGGTCATATCTGTTTAAGTACTAAGCACTAAGCGAAAACGATTCTCGTTTATTTATCCATTGCCATAAATCGCACCATATACAGTAATCGCCCATTTTGACGAAATGGATCATCGTGCCAACATATATAATTTTGCCCAATTTATCTTATATAAATATAAACAGATAAAGTGCCAGCCTGATCGATTACCATGACGTCGGAACAAATTATTGGGAACCACTTTTCACAGAATTTTATTGAAATAAAAGCGTGTGTATACAATCACCGAACATCTAAGCCCGTAACAAGCATCTATGAAAATAAAACGGATTCGGCTTTACCTGAAATCACTACAATATGCACGTGGTGCTTATGCCTGGGGGCGGGGCAATGTTATCGAAATCGGCGGTAGCTCGATAGTGGTGATAGATACCGATGAAGGGGTTTCTGGCGTAGGTGAGTTTTGCCCTTGCGGTGATAACTATATGGTCGCGCATCAGGAAGGTACCGAAGCTGCTTTAAAATTACTGGGACCTATGTTGATTGGTAAAGACCCTCGGCAGTTATCGTTCATTGAGCACTCCATGGATCAAACCATAAAAGGTCATGGTTATGCCAAAGCCGTCATCGATGCCGCCTGCTGGGGTATTCTTGGCAAAGCCACAGGACAGCCTGTGTGGATATTACTCGTCGGCAAACTTACCGATGGTGCGCCTTTGTATCGGCCTGCGCCAACCAAAGCACCCGATGAAATGGTGAAGGAAATGGCTTTGCTACGCGCCGATGGTTATCGACAGTTCCAAATAAAAGTCGGTTCCGACTGGCCGCTCGATATCGAGCGCATTCATGCCACTGTGTCGACCTTAAAACCGGGTGAAAAAGCACTTGCCGACGCCAACCAGTGTTGGCATGTCGATGAAGCTTTACGGGTCGCTCGTGCAACGCGTGAACTGGATTATATAATGGAGCAACCCTGTATGACTTACGAAGAATGCCTGCAGGTGCGTAGCCGAATCGATTTGCCTATGAAACTCGATGAATGCGTCACTGGCATGGAAATGGTGCAACGTATTATTGCCGACCGTGCCGCTGAAGTTGTGTGTCTGAAAATTTCCAATCTGGGCGGTTTATCGAAAGCAAAACGCGCGCGTGATTTTTTTAACGATAACCGCATGCCGGTGGTCAACGAGGATACCTGGGGCGGTGAAATAACGACGGCGGTTATATCACATTTTGCCGCGTCAACGACCGAAGAGTTTCTGGTCAATACCTGTGATCTCCATAATTACAACGCAGAGCCAACAGGATATCCCGGGCCGGAAACCCACGATGGAAAAATGTATGCTTCAGACACTCCCGGTCTTGGCGTCGAACCTGATTTCGATAGCCTTGGCCCAGCTGTAGCGGTCTATTGGTGAAACCAGTTTGAATTCCCTCCTGCGCGCCGTCGTTTTTTTGACTACCGGCAAACTGCTGTTTGCGCTGCAGGACGTCATCATCAAAGAAATGTCTGGTGGATACCCTGTACATCAGATTGTCTTTATCCGTGGCATGGTGGCGATTCCACTGATCTTGTTAATCATTCACTTTTCGCGTGGACTGGTGATCATCAAAGGTTGCAAGGTGAGCTTTCATCTATTTCGTGGTGCGCTGATGTTTACCGCTTTCATGGCTTATTACCTGGCCCTGTCGGAAATCTCATTGACGGTTGCTACTGCTTTGTTCTTTACCGCGCCCTTTTTTATAACGCTGCTATCAATTCCGATGCTTGGTGAAAAGGTCGGCATCCGCCGATTTATGAGTATTTTTATTGGCTTCATCGGCGTTCTTATTGTTCTACGCCCGGATGTAAATGGTTTTGGCCTAATGGGTATTTTACCAATTGTTGCAGCGCTGTTTTATGCCTGTTGCCAGCTCATGGTTCGGGTCGGTAACAACAAAGATCCAGTATCGGTGATGACACTTTACGCCAGCGTAGTCTTCGCCGCCCTGGGTAGTGTCACGGGTTTGGTTTTATCTCAATTCGAACCGGCAAGCGATGCTGCAGTGAGCACACGTTTTCTCATGCAGGCCTGGTCGATGCCACAATACTGGGACTGGCTGTTTTTGATATTTACGGGAGTTACCAGCGGCATTGGTTTCATGCTATCGAGCAGCGCGTATCGCGCCGAAGAGGCCTCCAAAGTCGCACCGTTTGAATACGTCATGATGCTCTGGGTGGTTATCTTAAGTTATCTGGTTTGGTCGGAAATCCCTGATCCTTTGACTTGTCTCGGTGTCGTTATAATTGTGTCGTCTGGTGTTTATGTGCTTCGACGAGAGAAAAAGGTGAACGCGAAGTCGGCGGCTTTTGCTGGTTTGACTCGTCGGTGAGCTGGTGCCTAGCGGTGAAATGGATGCTTGCCGTCACTATTATTTATGTTCGGTATCGATACCTTACCGCTAAAATATCGGTTGTGAACAATGATATTTTTAAAACATAGCGTTTGCGGGGCATATAGCCGCGAAGTTTTTGTTTCTGGAGAATCCAATACTTGCAGCAGAACCGATTTTTATTAGCCTATATTCTGGCAATGCCACTTAACCGTTGAATACTCGGTTTACAACGGTTTAGATACTATGGATTAGCGATTTAATAGTTGAGTAAAGGGTTCGGGTTTGCCAATGCCATAACCCTGCGCGCAATCGACTCCTAT
>JBLIOG010000012.1:0-35558 GCA_047639625.1 Gammaproteobacteria bacterium | reverse complement strand
CGATGCGATTATTTAACGATTCTAGTCGAGTTTGCCATTCGGTCAGGTTTGCATTCTCATCCAGATTATTCTGCAATTCGATGAGGTCATGACCACTTCCCTGTAACTGTTCTTCGATGGTTTTTGCTCTGACCCGAATTTCCTGATATTGCATCCGACTGTCTTCCAGCCGGCTTCTGATTTCATCAACCTGCTGTTGCTGATTATTTCGATCAGTCTCCAGTTGCCGTTGGTTCAAGTCTAATGCAGTCACCTGTTCCTGAGACTCGGACAGTGTTTTTTCACTCGATCGACGAGAGTCTAATAGAGTCTGTAAGGTTTGCTGTAATGTCTTAACCGGTGTAATGGCTTTGTCGATGGCATCCTTTAATTCAATTCGACGCTGACTGAACTGTTCAATTTGTTGCCCCATCCTTTGAATATTGGATTGAGTAGCGCCTAACTCGGAATTCCGACTTTGCAACTTGATCTGATTTTGATGAGTCTGTTCACGTGAACTTTGTAATCGAGCTCGACTACTCGTCAATTGATCTTGCAGGTTACTTTTACCACCCTGTAACTCGGCTTCTTTGGCAGACAAGATCTCGATTTGAGACAATAATTCATTACGTTTATTGCTGCTGAGACTTAATTCAACCGCGAATTTCTCCTGCTGTTCTCGCGATTCCGCCAGTTCTTTTTGAAGCTGGGTATGTCTGCTTTGCGTTTGATCAACCCGGCCTTTGTGTTGAGTTGCCTGATTTTGCCAGTCAGAAGCCTGTTGCTGCATCTGGCTTACGCGCCGTTGATCTTCATCCCATTGTTTTTCGGCACTTTCGAGGCGCTGGCGATCGCCTTCAATGCGCGATTTTAAGGCGAGTGCATTTTGCGTGATATCCTCGATTTTAGTTCTGATCGACTTTATTTCTTTCTCGCGTTCCAGAATGCCGCTATGTTGATCGTCGTCACCGACCTGCATCACCCAATTACTGCCACACCACATGGCATCAGCAGTTATAAGACTCTCGCCCGCTTTCAGCTGGCGTTTTTTATCAGCGACTTCAGTTTCATCTTCGCAAACATAAACATGTTGCAAGAGTGAGCTTAAATCAACTTCGCAATCGATATAGTCAACTAATCTCGGCCAGTCGCGGGATAGTTCTTTTGAAACAGGCCGTCGTTCCATAAGAGCAAGCCCCCTATTCTCGGGCAATTGATGCGGAATACTATGCTCAGCATCAAGGCAATAAGCACCGAGAAATGTGCTGAGCACAACTTCCGCTGCCTTCTCAAAGCCACCACGAACATTGATCATCGCGGTTAAGCGGCGAGCAGAATCAATATTATTTCTGGCGAGCCATTGCGATACACGATCATCATTTTCCGTTAATACATTTTGCTGCAATGTTTCGAGCGAGCCCAAACGCCCTTTTAACGATTGAACCTGACCACGTTTTTCATCCAGTTGACTGGACTGCTCTGCAATCAGTCCGCGCAATTGTTGTATTTCTTCACCTTGATTGCGTACCTGATCGAGCGTTGAAGTCTGTTCCAGTTTGATCGACTCGATTAGATTTTCAAGTTTTATAATTTCATTTTCTGTTTCGGAGGTATCGAGCGAATTGAGCTCTTCCTGCAGACGTTCTTCTCGCTGTTGCGACAATCGAATCTGACGTTCGATATGTTCAATCCCACGATTTTCTATTTGCGCGGACTCGTGTATGGTGTGGAAATCTCGCCGGAATTGATCCCAGACTTCCTGCCAGCTACTCATTTGTGATTCAGCTTCTACTGCGGCAGCTTCACTCTCTTCTAAATCCGCTGCTGACATTTCGATCTCGGGGGTTATCGCTGCGATATCGGATTGAAGCACCAGTAGGCGTGAATTGTCGGACCCTATAACCTGCTCGGTTTCAGTGAGTGCTCTTTCGATGTTCAACAATTCCTTTTCATTATGTTCACGCAATGACTTTTGATGTTGAATTGACTGTTCATGAGTTGATATTTCCGAACCTAGCCGATAATACTCACTTTGATTTTCATTATGTTGGTCGGTCGCTTCAATGTGTTTTGCTCGGCATTCTTCAATCTGACTTTCAATCTTTCTGAAGATGGCTATTCGCTCTTCAAGCGCGTTCTCGACAGATGCCAGCTCTCGATCACCGGCTTCGATACGGGAGTCATATTGTCGTTTTTGGAGCAGGAGGCTTTCGGCTTCAACCTGACGTTGCTCCTCTTTCAGTAATTTGAATTTTCCCGCCGTTTTCGCCTGTCTTTCGAGCCGGGCAAGTTGTTTCTCGATCTCTTCGATCAAATCATTGAGTCGATCAAGGTTTTCACGGGTATGGCGAATTCGGGTTTCTGTCTCTCGTCGCCTTTCCTTGTATTTTGAAATACCCGCAGCTTCTTCCAGGTAAACTCGCAATTCTTCGGGTTTAGCATCGATAATTCTCGAAACCATGCCCTGCTCAATTATCGAATAACTGCGCGGACCCAGGCCAGTGCCGAGAAAAATATCGGCAATGTCTCGACGGCGACAACGGGTGTTATTGAGGAAGTATTTAGATTGTCCGGCTCGGGTCGATAAGCGCTTTACTGATATTTCAGCATAGTTGGCATATTCACCTTTCACTCGTCCATCACTATTGTCGAATATCAACTCGACAGTCGCCTGCCCGACCGGTTTTCGCCCCGATGAACCGCTAAAAATAACATCTTCCATTGATTCACCACGCAGGTTTTTGGCGGAAGACTCCCCCATCACCCATCGTACGGCATCAATTACATTTGATTTCCCACATCCATTCGGACCCACTATCCCAGTAATATTCGCAGGGAACATTATTTTTGTGGGATCAACAAAAGATTTGAAACCGGCAATTTTTATTTGGCTGAGACGCATTGAGAGGGAGCAAATGTCAGATTAATTTTAACGTTGGGGGAGTATATCATCTGATTTAACAGACAACAGTCTCCGTCCGCTTTTTTTGTCCCTGGAGCAGGCTCTATTGCGAAATATTTTTACACCATTTTACAGATAAGAGATTTTCCGACTGGCGTATTTAGATATACTGAATATTCACCTTGTGGGCAGGGCCAATGCGAACAATTCTATTATTTTTAGCTATTCTCGCGTTGATTTTATCGAGTCTCAGTAACGGGTCTGACACTAGTAAGGTTATGAAAGTCAGTGATATCCGACAGTTGGCAAGATTAGCAAGTGAATCCAGAAAAATTATCATGCTTGAATTTGCATCCCACTCCTGTAGTTATTGCCAACTACTCGAAAACGAGATCATTAATCCAATGATCATCAGCAAGGACTACCCCAGAGTTCTGATTCGAAAAGCAATGATAGATGGTTACTCGAAAGTGCTAGGCTTTGATGGGAAATCGATCAACGGTAGCCAGCTAGCTCGTCAATATAACGTAACAGTCACACCGACATTGCTCTTCCTGAATGCTCAAAATGAAGAAGTCAGTGAGCGTATTATTGGTGTAAACTCCCTCGACTTTTTTGGCGGCTATGTTGATAAAGCCATTGAAACTGGTTTACAGAAAATTCACTAGCCCGCTATATAATCCATCTATTTTAAACGAGTTAACCCAATGACCGCAGCGCCATCAAAATCCCTCGATACGTTTGAGAATCCATCCAAATCCCGTGATTTTACCATTCGAATTAGTACCCCTGAATTTACATGCCTTTGCCCGATGACAGGGCAACCTGACTTCGCTGATATTGAAATTGAATATATCCCTGAAGATCTTTGTCTGGAATTAAAATCACTAAAACTGTACTTCTGGTCTTATCGCAACGAAGGCGCATTTCATGAAGCGGTAACCAACCAGATGCTCGACGATCTGGTCACCGCAATTAATCCCAGGTTTATGCGAATTAGCGCTGATTTCAACGTTAGAGGCGGTGTTTATACCCGTATAACTGTAGAGCATCGGGCTGACGACTGGGTTCCCTCTCAGGCTGTTGAGCTCCCTTAAATCATGTTTGCGAATATTACCCGGGGTGCGCTGACGCTTAAAAAGGCAGTCACCTTGCTAAAACATCCCGAAATCCGTTGGTATGCGCTGATTCCGCTGCTTATTAACATCGTGTTATTTGGCAGTCTGATTGGATACCTCTTTAATCGGCTGGATCCCTTTGTTGAATCGCTGGTTTCCTGGTTGCCTGATTTCCTGGATTTCGTTCGCGTATTTCTATGGATGATCATTACCACTTCGGTCGTGATTGTCACCTTTTTGCTTTTCACACCGGTTGCGAATGTGATCGGCGCGCCCTTTAATGCGATTATGTCGGAAAAGATCGAGACTCTGATGACCGGACAGCCGCCTGCATCCAATGCCGGCCTGGGGAAAATTATCATTGACAGCGTAGTTTCGCAATTGGGAAAACTGGCGTACATAATTCCCTGGACCATTGGGCTATTTCTGGTCAGTCTCATTCCGCCATTAAATCTGATTTCACCCATTCTATGGGTTGTCTTTGGCGCCTGGCTGCTGTCACTCGAATACCTCGATTATCCAATGGGGAATCACGATATTGTATTTAGAAAACAACGCGAGCTGGTCTCTCAAAAACGCAGCCTTTCGCTAGGTTTTGGTGGTGCCGTGATAATACTGACCAGTATTCCTGTGGTTAATTTTTTCGTTATGCCCCTAGCGGTTGCCGGATCAACGGTACTTTGGGTTGAACACTTTCGGGAAGAATACCTTTCCCGAGAACTAGCTGAGTAAAACGGCTGCAGGATTCAACGGGATGCCACGTTGGGCCCGTTCTGATTCAGGTAAAACATCCATATTTGCCCATAATCCACTGAGCATGGCATCGGCATATTCGATCATTCCTGAATCACGAGTCAGCTTACTACTAATGGTTTGGTCAATCGGCAATCTATGCCAGCTAGCCCGAATTGTATGGTTGACGGGTGTTAACAACAGGTACCAACCATCGGTTGTACCGTCATTTGCAGGCATACCAATAACTCCGGCATTTAACCAGTGCCCTTGCTCAGTCGAATGAGCAAAAGGTAATCCACAGTGTCCACCAATAATGACGTCACACTGTTGTTGTTTGATTTGGTTGGCTATTTTTTCACTATCCGTAGAGGCAAAAATAAACTGGCTAATGTCTTCAATCCCGCCATGAACAACCTCAAATTGCCGATTATTCATTTCAAATCGAATAGCCCGAGGTAATTCACGCATCCATTGTCGATCTTCTGCTGATACACGACGTTGAGCAAAATCATACCAGGTGACTGACAGGACCGAACAAACACTGCCTTCAATGAATCCACATCCACAATCAGGATCGTCAAACCCAAGAGACTCTTCACAGTTCCCCATGACAACTTGAATTTCCCAGTTTTGTATCAATCGACAGGTCTCAACCGGTTCAGCACAATAGGCTACCAGGTCTCCGGTACAAATTACGTGATCAGCTCGAATCCCCCGTTTGTCAGCCTCTTCCTGAATAGCCTTAGTGGCTGAAAAATTACTGTAAGGCCCCCCAAAAACCATAATTTGAGCATTGATATCCCCAAGGTCTCTGATTGACCCTTCTGTATTTCGCATAGTTTGTTGCATAAATAATCCAGATAAAGAAAGGAGTTTTGATCAATTTTTTGACATGAAGACAGCATTCACTGAGTTAAATAATCAATGAACGAATCGCATCTAAATCCAGCCGCTGTATAAACCAGACCAGTCCCGTGAGCCCTATCATTATAGAGGCTGGCCTGATAATCCATTTTTTTCTAAGGTCATAATTACGAAAACAGATAAATACCAACAACCACCCAATAACAAGAATACTTAACTGTCCCAATTCAACACCCAAATTGAAACTCAACAGAGCTACCAGAAAATTATTATCGGGCAAGCCAAACTCAGACAACATGGTGGCGAAACCCAGCCCATGTAAAAGACCAAACAAAAAGACAACTATGAATCTTCTTGAGCCGAGCCCACTGGATAGCAAGTTTTCGATAGCAATATAACTGATTGATAATGCGATCAAAGGTTCCACGAGACTGGCGGGCAATTGAATAATTCGATAACTTGCCAACCCCAGTGTAATCGAATGGGCAAATGTGAACATCGTGACTTGCCAGGCAATTGATTTCAAACTACTCGCCAGTAATAATAATCCCAGTACGAATAGAATGTGGTCTAGCCCGAGCGGTACGATATGTCTGATTCCGGCTACGATATAAGTATAGACCACCGCTGATACGGAGTAATTCTGATTTAGTTCACTCAACTTAAACGGCGCTGCAAACTCGTCATCGCGGATCCACTGATAATCTGACCAATGCCATTGCTGCTTTATTTCATCTATTTGCCGAAGCCGAACCGCCTGATCGCCAAATCGATTGGGGTAGTACCAGCCTATTTGGCCTGGCAGAAACCTCCAGTTTGTATGTAAATAAACCACACTGTTTCGAGGTACTTTTACATAACCGGGCGCAGGAATAATGACCTCTTTGACTTTTAGCGGTAGCCGAATTCCGTCAGCCTCAATGACTAACGAATCCACCAATTGGCGATGGAATTGCTTGAACTCCAGAGCAAGCTCATCGGCGGACAGATTACGAAGGTAATCATATTGATCAGCTTTGGGTGACTCTTGAGTATTTCGATATCGGCCATTTATTCCGGTTAACAAAGCCTCAAGACTTACTCGTATTTCAATCTCTATCCGACTATCAGCGAATACGTTGATTTCAATCAACGCGGGTTTTACGACATCCGCTTTCGAAGTAACAGGGGCCGATAGCGTAAGTAGAAGCAAGCACAAATAGTATGTAAGCTGTCTGGACATTCAGGTAGTAGTCTTTGGTAAACAAATATTATTAACGAAAATTATGGAGGAACCAATCAAATTTATGCCCGCCTCATGATTGTCGAATCTATTTTTCAAACTCTTACCGGGACAAGATAGACTATTCACTACGGCATATATAGAGAGTAAATTGAGCCGGTATAATCATTCATCAAAGCTTTTACAGATCGGGTTAATTAATATGAATGGTATCAACCGACGGCGGTTCATCAAGTATTTAAGTGCAGGTGCTGCTTCCGGCGGTTTAGCCGCTTATTTCACTCGCAGTGCGGGTGCATCGATGAAGCCTGATGACTTCTACAAACTGCCGATGCGGGGTAATGCCCGAATCATCCACATTACCGATGTTCATGGCCAACTAAAACCTGTTTATTTTCGTGAACCCAATGTAAACCTGGGAGTAGGAGACGCATATGGCAGGCCACCCCATATAGTTGGAAACAAATTTCTCAAAACGATGGGAATTAAACCCGGCAGTCCCGAAGCCTACGCCTATACCTATCTGGACTTTGAAGAAGCGGCCGCAACCTATGGCAAGATGGGTGGGTTTTCTCATATTAAAACGCTGCTCGACGAACTGCGGGATGCCGCCGGTGGACGTCAAAACACAATTACACTGGACGGTGGCGACTTGTGGCAAGGTTCCGGAACATCACTCTGGACCCGCGGAGTCGACATGGTCGAAGCATCCAACATTCTGGGTCTGGACGTCATGGTAGGCCACTGGGAGTTCACTTATCGCGAGGATGAAGTGCTCAGTAACATCGCACTCTTTAAAGGTGATTTTATCGGTCAGAACGTTCGCGTAAAAGAAGACGCCCTGTTCAGTGATGATTACTATGCCATGGTCGAAAAATATGATGGGAGTGGCTTGTTTGACGAAGATAGTGGCCATGCGTTCCAACCCTATGTCATTAAAGAGTTTGGCGGTGCCAGAGTTGCAGTAGTGGGTCAGGCATTTCCAAGGACGGCGAATGCCAATCCACAGGAATTCTTCCCCGATTGGTCATTCGGTTTAAGGGAGGATGACATGATCGAACTGGTAGCAAATATTCACGAAGAGGAATCACCGGACGCAGTTGTCCTTCTTTCTCACAATGGAATGGACGTGGATATTAAAATGGCTGAAAGAATACCCGGTTTGAATGCAGTTTTCGGCGGACATACCCACGATGGAATTCCACAACCAATAAAAGTCAAAAATATCGATGGCAAGGAATGTTGGGTTACCAATGCTGGATCAAATGGTAAATTCGTCGGCGTTTTGGACATGGACATTGGCGATAACAAGATTAATTCCATGCACTACAAAATGCTCCCTATTTTTTCTGACTGGATTCCTGCTGATCCTGAAATGGAGGCGTATCTCAATCAAATGCGCAATACCATTTACACCGACAAAGTCATCGAAAGTCGATCAAGCAAATTCTTTTTTAATCCAGCCAGAGTCGGTAAAAGTTATATAGACATTCTTAGCGAAAAACTGGCAATAGCGGATCGAACCCTATACCGACGCGGTAATTTCATGGGAACCTGGGATCAGGTTATCTGTAACGCGTTGCGATTCGAATTTAATGCTGATATCGCTCTATCTCCAGGGGTCCGTTGGGGTACAACGACCCCTAAAGGACATTGGATAACAATGGAAGATGTCATGACGCAATGCTCCATGACCTATGCTGAAACCTATATTAATGAAATGACTGGTCAGGCAATTCTTGGCATTCTCGAGGGCGTTGCGGATAATTTATTTGATCCTGACCCTTATCTCCAGTCGGGCGGTGACATGGTTCGAGTGGGTGGGCTCGACTATACAATTGAACCCGGTGGAACGATGAATAATCGTATCAGTTCTGTCACACTCGATAATGGCGATAGACTTGACCCTGACAAGACTTATCGGGTTTCTGGATGGGCCAGTGTAAATCAGGCTCCTGATGGTAGACTTGCCTGGGATATCGTTCGTGACTACATTCTAGCCAACAGAGATAACAACGGTGTTTTGAATCTCGCTAAAATTAATAACCCGACGGTTGTTGGAGTCACTGAAAATCCAGGTATTTCTGATTACCCAGGACAACTTTTGTAATACTCCGTTTGTTATATACGGATTCAAACCATCCGATCATCTGCTGTTATACTTTAATTTTTGTCGAGGTTGGTCTATGCGTCAGATGTACCGGTTGATCGTCTGGTTAATAATGCTCTGTTTACCTTTGTCCACATTAGCTTTTCCTCGGGAAGATCGCGTTCCCGGGGGCCTGGCTGTCATTGAACTCAAGCCAACAGAAGGTCAGTCAGAATTTTCATTTAGGGGCCGCCCGGTCCTGGTTGTCCAAAGAAACGCTAATTCTTTTGCGCTAGTTGGATTACCCCTTAATCTCAAGCCCGGTGAATATTTCATCGAGGCAAGTTCAAATAATTCCAGCGGGTTGTTGAAGAAGTTTTTCAAAGTGAAAAACAAAGAATACAGCACTCAACACATAACCATTAAAGACAAACGTAAAGTTAACCCGTACGCTAAAGATATGGATAGAATCCTTGCCGAGAAAAAACGAAAACAAGAAGCAAGCAAGCTCTATTCAACAAATCTTCCTGACGTAAATTTTCTGTTACCCCTCAAAGGAATTAGTACGGGTAGTTTTGGTCGACGGAGGGTTTTTAACGGCCAATCCAGACGCCCTCACAGCGGAATGGATATTGCGGCTGATACCGGTACCAATATTATTGCACCGGCATCAGGAACCGTTATAGAAGCAGGAGACTTCTTTTTCAGCGGGAACCTGGTTTATCTGGATCACGGCCGTGGTCTGATCTCACTTTACGCACATTTAAATGAAATTAACGTCAGTATTGGAGACACAGTGGAAAAAGGCCAGATTATAGGCAAGGTTGGCGAAACGGGTCGAGTTACCGGTCCTCATTTGCACTGGAGTTTGGGGCTTAATGGCACCTGGATCAATCCGGAATTATTTTTGCCCATACAGGAATGATTTAATCGCTTAATCGGTAGCGGTCGCCAATGCCGAAATTTAGAACGTTAATCGGATTCCCATGTGTAAATGATCGTCGTCAAGCTCATAGTCGCCGACCAGATCAGTATCAATTTCTATGTGTCGAATTCCGACAAAAGCGGTCGTCTGGGGCAAGGCTTCAATCTGTACTGCAAATAGAAAATCTCTAATTTCTTTCGAGTCCGAAAAACTGGTAATTTTTGGGGCATAATAACCGCGAAGAAAAATAGCGACCGGCATAACACCCGGTACGGTATATCGAATCTCTCCACCAATTGCCATTCCCAGCACATCTGCATTTAGATCGTCCAGTTGACCGACAAAAGCTTTAACACCAACGCCCAGAGTAAGCGGTGCCTTTTGAGATGCTTGACGAGCCTGTAACAAACTCAATTGCAGTAGATAGTCACTGGCATCGTTATAAAATAGCCCGAACCCCAGTTCTGCCCCGCCCCATCCAATCAACCGCGAATCAGAGCGGAAAGTAAACTGAGCTGTTTCAGAACTAAGCGCTGTCTCAAAGTCATTTGCAAGTGCGGAGCTGGAAAACAGGTACAGTAATCCAAGAAAAATTGATGTCGAAAGTTTGTGCATTTTAAAAGTATAACCAGCCAGTAAAATTGGATAGCATCATATCATAGAGCTTTTATTTTCTGGCAGCGTCAATAAGCCGAAAGACAAGTTTTTACTACAAATTTACAATCCAGCATGCGCTTTGAGCATCAAAAAAGAGCTCTATTTTATTTGATTAAACAGGGGTGTTACTTCGGCACCCGGCAGATCTACTGGTGTCTCTAGCCATCGAAATATTGGAGCCCATTGTTCTCGATCAATGCGCGTTCGAGGCGATTTAATTTCCTGAATGCCGACGCCAAGTTCTATTGCTTTCGCATAAAGTTGGGTATCTCGCAAACTCGAAATAAACGGGATATTTAAACTAAACAAAAATCGCTCTAAAGAATGGTACATGACTGTATTTTTACGCACCCGATTGGCAATAACAGCAACTCGAATCAACTTCTTTCGGGCCTGTCCGGTAGTCAACAAATCTTTAATAAAATGTGCCGTGGCATGAATATCGATTGGAGAAGGAAGGACAGGTATTAACAGCGAGTCATTTGGACGAAACATCGAGGCAAGTTCAGCAATATCCACACCAGCCGGGGTATCAATTATGGCAACATCCGTTTCAGGTGGAACGCGTAATTGCCAGGAACGTGTCAAACGATGATCGGAACTTTTTGACGCCTCAATACCATGAATCGTGGCTAATTCACTTGAGCGCCTCTTTATCCAGGCTAAAGACGAGCCCTGTGCATCATGATCAAACAAGCGGACATTGAGTCCTTGCTGAGCATAATATGAAGCGATATTACTAGTAATTGTGGTTTTCCCACAACCGCCTTTCGCGTTTGTTATAACAATTCTTTGAACCATACCGAAAAGTCTAAGCTATATTTGAGAAAATTCCAGAATAAGAATGCAATTTGTGATCAAATTTACTACTTTTCATGAAATTTAGGTTCATTTTTTGAGAAATTCACCTCAGAATCGAAAAAAGCCTACTTCTTCCTGGGTCTGGATCCTGTACGGGGGCGATCCTTACGTTCCGACTGGAAGGGGTTTTCGCCTGTTTTTAGTTCAATTCGTACCGGTGTTCCGACCAGCTTTAATTTATCGATAAAAAATCCGGTGAGATACCTTTTATACGAATCGGGTAAATTTTGAGTTTGATTTCCATGAATCACGATAATGGGGGGATTCCTCCCTCCCTGATGAGCATACCTTAGTTTTATTCGCCGCCGATTATGGACAGGAGGATTATGTTTAAAGACCGCCTCTTCCAAAAGGTCAGTCAAGTAGCGTGTTGTCCAATTATTAAAAGCGGACGAATAAGCTTTATCGATTGACTTCATTAACTCACCAACACCGGTACCATGCAGCGCAGAGATCGTGTGTCGAACAGCAAATTCAGCAAATACCAGTCGTCTTTTCAATAATGCGCGATTATGTTCGCGTTGATCTGGATCGAGGCCATCCCATTTATTGATCGCAATCACTAGCGCTCGACCACTATTCAGAGCATAACCTAGTAATGTTAAATCCTGATCGGTTAGAGCGTCTCGGGCATCGATAACAAGTACGACTACATTGGCGTCATCAATCGCCTCTAGCGCTTTTATCGCGCTAAACTTTTCGACGGTTTCATTCACTTTTCCACGCTTTCGGACGCCAGCAGTATCGACTAAAATATATTTCTTGCCATGTCTTTCGAAAGGAACTTGAATGGTATCCCGCGTCGTTCCAGGTTGATCAAAAGTAACAACTCGTTCTTCACCCACGAGACGATTTATTAACGTCGATTTCCCGACATTCGGGCGGCCAATGACCGCAATGCGTGGCGTCTTTTCGGGTGAATCTTCTTGAATTTCAGGTTCAGGCTCATACCCAGCAATCACTTCACTAATCAGTGCTGTCACCCCTTTACGATGAGCCGAAGAAATATGCCGGATTTCAGAAAAGCCTAAAACGAAAAATTCCGCCTTAGCCTGCTCAGGATTAACACCATCAACTTTATTAACGACTAAAAAACAGTGCTTACCTGATCGACGGATAAGGTCTGCGATAACTTCGTCACCCGAGGTAAGACCATTTTGAGCATCGACCATAAATAAGACTTCGTCGGCTTCATCAAGAGCCATCAAGGTTTGACGCGCCATAAGATCATCTATGCCCTGTGTCTTACCACTCAAACCACCCGTATCCACAACAATAAATTTACGATTATCACGTTCACCAATGCCGTATTGCCGATCACGAGTTAACCCGGGTTCATTCGCGACAATTGCGTCGCGAGAACGCGTGAGGACATTGAACAAGGTTGACTTTCCAACGTTCGGACGCCCAATAAGAGCGATGACAGGTATCATTTGTAGGCTAGCCTGGTTGCAGACAAAAAGCCGTTTTTATCCATGGTATAGATAATTTGGTTCCAGGTAGTCGGCATTGCAAAAATACGATTGTCAGTCGGACGGATTCGGCCTAATATTGCCCCATCAGATTTTCTAAACCAATGTAGATAGCCTCTTAAATCACCGGCAACGATAAACTTATCAGACAATAGCGGTGATGTCATTTTCCTTGCGTGTAAGGCGTCCTGTTTCCAGAAGGCACTTCCTGTCCTTCGATCTATCGACCAAAGGTCGCTATTATCATCAATAATATAAAGGGCATCCTGATCAAAGCTTATCTCGTTAAAGCTCGACATTTCTCGAGACCACAATACGTTACCATCCCGAAGTTGTACCGCTACCAGACGCCCCTGATAAGCATTTGCGTATAACACTCCATCTGCCAGTACAAAAGGCGCATCAACATCCACCAGCCGTTCAATATCGGTTCGTCCATCCGGATAACTAACGGTTATTTCCCAGATCGTTTTCCCAGTATTCCGATCAAATGCAACCAATTTCCCATCATCAAAACCACTTATAACGAGTTTCTGACTTACAACAGGACGGCTGTTTCCGGTCAACGAAAGCGAAGGAACTCTCCCTGAAGCCCGCCATATTTCAGTTCCATCGAGAAGATTCAGCGCAGTCAAACGCCCATCAACTGTTCGAATGAAAATTTGATTTCCATCAATCACCGGTAAACTTCGAATCTCCCCACTCAGGCGTGATTTCCATAATTCAACTGGGCCGTTTTTGTCCAGTTTAAAACTCACAACATCGCCCTCCTGAGAGGTCGCGATCAATGTTTTATCAAAACCGGTTAACCCAACAATCGCGGGCAACTCGCTTTCAAAACGCCAATTAGTAGCCCCATTTTCAGGGTTAACATTACGAATAACACCGTTACTACCGATGGTGTAGACCTGCCCATCTAAAACGAATGGTCGATATTGATAAGCTGCGACATTCCTACCCGAACGGGTATCAAATGACCAAAGTAGATTGATGTCGATTGGCTCTTCTATTTTTGTCAATGACGCTGGAGGCTGGCTATTGTCTTTAGTTGAACAGGCACCGAGAACAGACACCAGAAAAATGGCCAGAATAACTTTCATATCAGTCTTAAATATCACCGAGGCCAAGATCTAGCCGGCCAGTCCTAAATCATCAATTTTCTGTTGCAGAAACTGGCTATTTGCAGGGCCAGGATTCCCACCTTGAGCTCGCTGATAGGCCTCTGCGGCCTCATCTGCTTGCCCTTTAAGCGAATAAATATCGCCTCGAAGCTCTTCTACGGCGGCATGATAAGAATTCGGAAAATCAGCAGACAACGTCGACAGGGCCTTATCTAGATCTTTCATTTCTATTTGAACCTGCGCCAATCGTTGCCGCGCCAGATAACCGAGTGGTTTACTCGACATTTTCCCAACGACGACTTTCAATTCTTCACTGGCTCCGACAAAGTTACCATCCTCAATCCACAGTTTGGCCAGCGTAAAGTGCCCCATAACGCCATAATCACTTTCATCATAATCGGCGACCAGAAGCTCTGCCTGATCACGTGCCTTTTCCGTTTCATTAGCATCGATTGCTTTAACCATTAGCTCAAAATGACTCGAGGCTGATTCAGCACGACTATCTATATGATCATCATACCAACGATATCCGCCTAAACCACCTACACCAATAATGATCCCAGCAATAACGGCTTTCCCGTTTTCCTGCCACCATTTTTTTAATTTTTCGACCTGTTCGTCATCAGTTTCCATCTTGTTCTCCGGTATGAATATTTAAATTTATTGGCTAAAATATTGTTGCATGTAGCTATTGAGTTGAATTTGTTCTATCGAAACCTGCGGCTTATCTTCGCGCAGGAATTTTATTCCAATCTGTTCTTTATCAATTTCGTCCTCGGCTAAAATTAATGCTATTCGCGCGCCGGAACGATCGGCTTTTCGAAATTGACTTTTGAGGCTGCCACCCTCTGGGTTTATGGTAATTGCAATATCGCCATTGCTATTGCGTAAAGATTCTGCAAGCTTGTAGCCAATTTCTGGCGATCCTTTGCCTCGCATCATAACGAATACGTCACAATTTTTTTGCTGGTTAGCAAGACCTTGATCGACAATCATTGAAATCAGTCGTTCGCATCCCATCGCAAACCCCGCACCGAAATTTGCTTTACCACCCAGCTGTTCGATAAGTCCGTCATATCGGCCACCCGCACAAACGGTACCCTGTGCGCCCAATGAGTCAGTTACCCATTCAAATACGGTATGGCAGTAATAATCCAGTCCCCGAACCAATCTAGGATTGATTTCGTATTGGATATTACAGTGATCCAGTATCTCTCTTAGTTCAGAAAAATGTTCCGCAGATTCGTCACTGAGGTGATCCTTGAGCCTCGGTGCTGCTTCGATCAAAGCATGCATCTCTGAGTTTTTACTATCCAGAATACGTAAAGGATTAGAACCCAGCCGACGCAAACTGTCTTCATCCAGCAGGCTCTTCTGGTCTGTAAAATACTCTACCAACACATTCCGATAAGTCTGACGGCACTGATGGCTACCAAGGCTGTTTATTTGAAGAGCGATACCTTCGAGGCCGAGTTGAGCCCAGAATCTTGCAGCGACCAATATAAGTTCTGCCTCTATGCCCGGACCGGACATGCCAAATGCTTCGGCCCCCAATTGGTAGAATTGTCGATAACGCCCCTTTTGAGGCCGTTCATGGCGAAACATCGGGCCGCAATACCAGAGCCGGTGATGCTGGTCGTTAAACATTCCGTTTTGCAAACCTGAACGAACTATGGCTGCAGTATTTTCCGGTCGCAAGCTGAGGCTATCTCCATTTCTATCATCAAAACTGTACATTTCTTTTTCAACAATATCAGTTACTTCTCCAATCGATCGTTTGAACAGCGATGTTTTCTCAACAATGGGTGTTCGAATTTGTCGGTACCCATAGCTCTCAGCCAGGTTTCGATAGCAGTCTTCAAGTTGATTCCAGACCGGAATATCTACTGGCAACGTGTCGTGCATTCCACGAATGACCTGAATTTGTTTTGACATGATTCTGATTAATTTCTGAAATTTAGCAGTAAGGAATAAGGTGATTCTGGCGTCTTCGCTCTTTCGAAGACATCTGATCGCTAAACCGGAACTAACTTCCTATTTTGAGACGAGCAGTATTGTCATCTCGCGTTTGGCTCAAGATATCTATTTGCTCTCCGTTATAGACAGCTTCAACGCCATGACCGTTACCGAAAAATGCCGAAAACGGGGCTTGCCCCGTTAACTCGAAACTTTGACCTGCCCGCAGTAAGTCGTAAATGAGTCGATGTTTGTTAAGATCTTTTATATCGGCCCAGGTATCTGCGTGTATTACCAGTATGACTTTATCCTTGCCGTTGGGAGCCTGGCGCCGCAATCGGTTATCGGATTCGGTATCGAGTGCTATCGCAGTATTTTTTGGGACAATCTCATTATTGGTATCAGCACTAACATTTGACTCCGAACTAACATTTTCTGTTTCGGCAGGTGAAGGCGTGTCAATCACTGCTGAATTGTCGGTCGAATCCTCAACCAGGTTATTCGGATCTAATTCATCCGTGTCTAAGGTCGATTCATCAAGATTAGCAGACGACACAATTGTTTCTTCTTCAAGCGCTTCATTTTCTAGATTTACATCCAGTTCTGAATCAGCCTCTATAGCGACAACCACCTCTGTCATTTCGACGATATTATCAAACGTTTCATTGACTTCATTACCTTCGACAACAATCGGCTGCTGCACATCAAGCGACACCGACTCACTCTTGTTCTGACCTTTATTCCACCACCACACAGCCAACAAAGCGACCAGTACGATTACGACTAAATAAGTCATCCATTTGATACGGGCATCATCGGTCGAAATTTCCCGAACGGTATTGCTGGTCGATGAAATTGGTGGATCTTCGTTCGAATAAAGCTCCACGTATTGCTTAATGAGTTCTTGTTCATCGAGAGAAACGATTCTGGCATAGGCGCGCAAATAACCCTTCACAAAAATAGGCGCCGTTATTTCATCAAAATTATTTTCTTCGATGGATTCCAGAATCGCTTTACTCAAATGCATGCGATTAGCAACATCATCTACAGTAAGCCCTTGCTCGATTCGGGCAGCCTGCAAGAGCTCGCCTGGGCCAATAGTATTGGGCAGGCTTGGAATTTCTTCGATTTCTTCAGCGCTATTCATGGTTACTGGTTTGCAAGCAGGGATTGAGTTTCATCCGAATCAGGGAAGTCTGACTTTAATTGTTCTGCCAATTCCATGACATTTGCTTTCTGGTCTATTTCCAACACGCTCCGTATATTTAACCAGAGGCTTTTCGCGGTTGGCCTGGCCACTTTATGAAATCGTTCTACATAAGCTTTAGCAGAATCGAAATCATCAACTTCGAATTGCAAATCAGCCATTGCGATTAAGGCCGTAGGGAAATCACTTTTAGTCGCCAGGGCTTTAATCAGATATCCTCTCGCCCGATCATCTTGTTCAACTTTCATTAAACATAATGCCGCATTTGTGTAGGCATATTCAGGCGTCTTATAAAGTGGATTTTTAAGGGCCGACAGGAAATATTTTTCCGATTCTATCTCTCGTTTATTCCGGCACAAAAAAGCACCATAATTATTGGCAGCCTGCGAATCTTCAGGGTCTAGAGTGGTCGCCTTTTTGTAGTGCATTTCGGCTTTTTCAGTTTGTTTTAAACGATCCTGTAAGATAGCATATGCATTGTGTGCAGGTGCTGAATCCGGATTCTGGCGCAATGCTTTTAACAGCTTTTCACTGGCGAGCTCAAGACTGTTCTGACGAAGGTAGCCCATACCGAGCTGAACATTGATTGCACTGGCTTTATTATTACGCGCCTTTCCAGGGTCACCGGCCACAATACAACCGGTTAGCAAAGCCACCGAGATCATCAACAACAAGCCTCTAACCTGCATGGCTTAACCCTGATATTTGATCCAACTGAATTTGATACTTTTGGCTACGACGCGAGCGATCGTGAAACGCACCGACCAATTGTCCGCAAGCGGCGTCTATGTCTTCACCACGCGGACGTCGGGTTACAGTCACGACACCTTTCGAAGCGGTGTGGTCTCG
This sequence comes from Gammaproteobacteria bacterium, assembly GCA_047639625.1. Taxonomy (GTDB): domain Bacteria; phylum Pseudomonadota; class Gammaproteobacteria. Next base: position 17,601 of record JBLIOG010000012.1, on the reverse strand, counting down.
AAACCGATCGATCACTTCCTGGCTTGATGTCTGATACAACGCATGAGGATAAGGATTAAAGGGAATCAGATTTAATTTGCACGGTATATCACGAATAAGAGCGACCAATTCCCGCGCATGTTCGAGACTATCGTTGATGCCGGCTAACATGACATATTCAAAGGTTATTTTACGGCTTTTGTGATCGGCGATATAGGCTCGACAAGCACTTAATAACTCATGAATCGGATACTTTCGATTAATCGGTACTAGCTCATCACGCAATTTATCATTTGGCGCATGCAGAGAAACCGCCAGGGCAACATCCGTTACCTCGTTCAATTTCAACATATTGGGTACCACGCCGGCCGTACTGATTGTGACTCGACGCTTACTCAAAGCATAAGCGAGGTCGTCGCACATAATATCGACTGCATTTATAACCGCATCGAAATTCATCAAGGGCTCACCCATTCCCATCATTACGACATTGGTGATGCCTCGATGCTCGCCTTCAGCAAGTAAAGCATGGTGAGCGAGGTGCAGCTGGGCGATAATCTCTGCACTGGTTAGATTCCGATTAAAGCCCTGTTTGGCAGTAGAACAGAAACTACAGTTGAGGGTGCACCCTACCTGCGACGAAACACATAGCGTAGTTCGAGTTTTTTCAGGTATTAATACGCATTCAACCGCATTGTCGGCACCATCAACTTTCACTAGCCATTTACGCGTCCCATCATTCGATTTTTGAATATCAACTATTTCGGGGAAGCTGATGTGACAACGTTGGGACAAGGTTTGTCGAAGCGATTTCGACATATCACTCATCTTATCAAAATCAACCACACCGCGTTGATGAACCCATTGCAGTAACTGGCGAGCTCGAAATGGTTTTTCGCCGATATCGGTGAAAAAGGATTCAAGTCCTTTCCGGTTTAGTCCCAGCAGGTTAATTTTTGCAATGTCAGGCATCGACTCGTTTCAGTAAGGCTTCGGTAAAGTAAGTAATGGCCAGATTATTTTAGTAATCGACCGAGTTTGCCAAGATCAATCAGGCGCTTTTTAGTAAACGAGGAATTTTACGCATTAATCAACTCAAGGAGAAGCTATAAGTGCTTAAAAATGCAACCAATTTTGTCACAGAGCCCCAAGATAAACATCTTCACGGCCAATCCACCTGATAGAGCCCATTTTGAAAGGACAAATTGCTTGTGGAAGCGGTCGACTGCCTTATAATTCGTACGCTATGACCCACAACAACCCCCTGTAGTCTCCATGCAATTCATTGAAACAAGAGGTAATGATGGCCAACGGCCGTCATCCGTTAGCTTTTCGAACGCTATTTTGTCTCCTTCTGCCTCATTTGGTGGCATTTATAGCCCGCATTCATTTCCCCCACTTCCAGACAATTTTTTTGAAATGGCCGTTCAATTTTCATATAAAGAACTGGCTTTTGCACTCTTAAAGCATTTCGAAATAGATGTAGAAGACAGCCTGCTTCAAAAGGCTGTGGCGCTTTACGATCAATTCGATAATTCGCAAAATCCTGTTCCTGTAGAAAGATTGAAGAATAACCAATGGGTCTGCGAACTTTATCATGGACCGACACGTGCTTTTAAGGACATGGCACTGCAACCCTTTGGAGTCATACTCTCTGCGCTAGCATTAGAGAAACAGAAAAGCCTGTTAATTCTGACCGCAACCAGTGGTGATACCGGTCCTGCTGCACTGGAAACCTTTCGAAACAGCCCGAATATTAAAGTCACCTGCCTGTATCCAGATGGCGGTACCTCAGACGTTCAACGGCTGCAAATGGTCACAGAATCGGCTTCAAATTTAAAAGTGTTTGGAATTCACGGAAACTTCGATGATGCACAAAGTGCTTTGAAGTCATTACTGGGTTCAGTCGGCTTTAATCAATCACTATCCGCTATGGGCATTTCACTTTCCGCTGCAAACTCGGTTAATTTTGGTCGAATAATATTTCAAATTATTTACCACATTCATGCTTATCTGGAATTACTCAGGAAAAAAGAAATCGTTATTGGAGAGCAGATTTATCTGCACGTACCCAGTGGCAATTTTGGTAATGCTTTAGGGGCCTTTTACGCGCGTATGATCGGCCTGCCGGTTAAAAAAATATGCATCGCTTCGAATAGTAACAATGTATTGACCGATTTGATTAAAACAGGCTGTTACGATATTCGAAATCGATCTCTCATTGCTACCAATTCGCCAGCTATGGATATTCTAAAGTCATCTAATGTTGAACGGGTACTATTCGAACTCTATGGCGCAACGCGCACCCATGATTTGATGCTGCAGTTAGACCAAAATCGATACTATCAATTAGCGCCAGAAGAACACGCGTTACTTTGCGTTTATTTTAGTGCCAGTTTCAGCACTGACGAAGAATGCCAGCAAGCTATGTCGGAAGCTTTTTCCAACGGTTATTTACTCGATCCACATACTGCAACCTGCATTAAGTCATGTTCCGAAATTGAAGACACCAAAGCTCAACACATCATTTATGCCACCGCTGAATGGACAAAATTTGCACCCGCCGTAAATTTAGCCATTAATAACGTGGCCGATCTAACTGACCAGGAAGCACTTTCTGCCATCGCTAGTGCCGCCAATATTAAAATTCCAGACAGAATCAACCAGTTATTTGAAAAGCCGGTCATCCATAAAACGGTTGTAGATCCAGCAGAGATAGAACCAAACGTTCTTGCTTTCCTCAAGGCCTGAATAAAGGGTCGCTCAATAATTGTTGTGCCGCTGTCAATCCTGTTTATTGGCTGATTTTGAGGCGGAGACAGTCTGCGGAATCAGGACATAAACCGGTAAACTGCCTGCAGCTGCGAATGCTTTCAGGGACATCGTTCCTGATAACTAATTCAAACCCTAATTTTTCAAAAAACCAAGGAGCGGTTTCAGTTAACAAATACTGTGAAGTGATATGGGATCGAACTGCTATTTTAATTAAAGCGCCCACTATCAAGTTTGCGAGACCTTGTCCGCGATACTCCGGTGCTACCGCTACTGAACGAAGCAAGGCATCAGGCGAGGCCATTTCCAACCCACCGACCGCAATGACCTGGCCACCATCTCTAATTCCAATAAAAGAGTTGATAGGCACCTCAACATCCTCTGAGGACAAATGACATGCCTTTAAAATAGCCTGCAATTCGACAATATCTTCCAGCGACAGAGACTCAACTTGAGGAAGCGCTTCCATTTTCGAAGCACCCATCATCAAGCATCAAGCGTCTCAACACGAATTCGGTGCACATCGCCATGCACACTCTTTAATTGGGTCAGGCTGTTGATCGCATTGTCGACATGTTTTTCTGCAATCTTTTGTGTCAACATGATAATTGTAGCTTGAGTTTCTCCGGGTTTCGGTTCTTTCTGCAGAATAGCTTCGATCGAAATATTGTTATCACCCATTATTCTTGTGATATCGGCCATAACACCGGGTTGATCGTCAACTCGCATCCGAAGGTAGCAAGCTGTCTCGACTTCTGACATTGGTAATATAGCTATATCAGCAATTTGATCCGACTGGAATGCCAGGTGGGGTACGCGATTTTCAGCATCGGTTGTAATGGTTCTAGCAACATCAATTATATCTGCCACCACTGCCGAAGCGGTTGGATCGGCCCCCGCTCCAGGACCATAATAAAGTGACGCACCCAGTTTATCGGCCTTGACCAGAACCGCATTCATAACACCGTCAACATTTGCAATTAAGCGTTTTTCAGGAATCAAGGTTGGGTGCACTCGCATTTCTATCCCATTATCAACTCGCCGAGTTACACCGAGATGCTTAATTCGGTAGCCGAGTTGATTAGCATAAATAACGTCTTCACTAGTCACTTTACTGATACCTTCGGTATAAACCGCATCGAACTGCAACGGTATACCGAATGCCAAAGAGGCTAAAATGCAAAGTTTATGCGCCGCATCAATACCTTCTACATCAAAAGTGGGATCCGCTTCGGCATAACCTAAAGCCTGAGCCTCGGCAAGCACATCCTCGAAATTTCGACCCTTGTCCCGCATCTCAGTCAGGATAAAATTTCCGGTGCCATTAATAATACCGGCGAGCCATTCAATTCGATTAGCACTAAGCCCTTCCCGAATTGCTTTAATAATAGGTATACCACCTGCAACAGCCGCTTCGAAAACGACATTTACGCCCTGCCGTTCAGCAGCCTGAAAAATCTCATTACCATGCATAGCTATGAGCGCCTTATTGGCAGTCACGACATGTTTACCGTTTTTTATCGCTGTCATTACCAGCTCAAGAGCTGGATCATAGCCACCCACTAATTCGATCACGACATCAACGTCCGGGTTATTGACAATTTCAAACGGATCGGCAACTAATTCTATATTTTCTATGCCCTCGGGCATCCCCAAAGAAATATCCCTTCTGCAGGCCTGGATAATTTTAATATGCCGGCCGGCGCGACGCGCAATTTCAGAGGAATTATTCTTTAGCACCAGTGCAGTACTACCACCCACGGTCCCCACACCAATCAATCCTAGTCGTACAGGTTTCAATTTTTTAACTCCAAATGATGGATTAACAAGAAGCGCACCTTATGTAAACTGTATACCACTGTCAATCCAATCACGGGGCTGAATTTACGCCGTTTATCACTGGGTCATTGAAGACTCGCAATAATTATCTTAAGCTGTCTTCCATGCCATTAACCGAAGAAATTATCAGTAACCGTTACAGTATTTCGGCCTATTCGAAAAACAGTATAACGATCAACGAAGTTGAGTATCAAAAAAGTCTGATTTTGGCCGCGAGTCAGCTCGAACTAGACTGGCCTGTCAATCAACTGGAATTGATTGAAGATCAACATTTAAAACAAATTATGGAATTCAATCCTGAGGTAATATTACTGGGAACGGGTGAACGACAAAAATTTCCACATCCATCGATATTTGCTTACTTTGGCGAGAAAGGCATTGGCCTTGAGGTTATGGATACCGGTGCGCTATGCCGCACTTTCAATATATTGGTTGCCGAAGATAGAGCCGTTGTCGCAGCGGTTATCTTTGACTAATACTACTATTATCAAACGCCGATACCCACAGTGATCAATTATCGCTAAATGGTATTTTCTTTTGAGTAGCCGCTCTGCTCCAGGATGCGTCTTAATTTTTTAAGGGCATCCATCTGAATTTGACGCACTCTTTCTCGAGTGACTCCAAGCTCCCGCCCTACTTCTTCTAGCGTACCCCGCGGATAGTTACGTAATCCAAAGCGCCGTACTACAACGTCTTTCTGTTTTTCATCAAGCTCATCTAGCCAGCTATCAAGATGTGCGACTACCGATTCATCTTGCAGAATACTCGCAGGATCAGTGCGATTTTCGTCGGGGATAACATCAAGAAGCGGTAGATCACTCTCTCCTCCAACCGGGATATCAAATGACGATACTCGATCTGCAAGACGAAACATTTTTTCGACATCGCGAGTTGGCTTATCAAGAAGCTGCGCGACATCTTCTGCCGTTGCTTCTCGATTAAGTTGCTGGGTTAACTTACGGGCAGCTCGTAAATAGGTGTTTAACTCTTTAATAACATGGATAGGCAAGCGAATGGTTCTTGTCTGGTTCATTAATCCACGTTCAATGGTCTGCCGAATCCACCAGGTCGCATAGGTTGAAAAACGAAAACCTCGTTCAGGATCAAACTTTTCTACTGCTCGAATCAGTCCCAAATTGCCTTCTTCAATTAAATCCAGCAGTGCAAGACCTCGATTCATATATCTTCGAGCTATCTTGACGACAAGGCGCAGATTACATTCGATCATTTTATCTCTGGCGGTCGCATCTCCCTGCAATGACAGTCTCGAATAATAAACTTCTTCTTCGGCTGTGAGCAGAGTAGAAACTTCAATTTCCTTCAGATACAGCCGAGTTGGATCAGCATCAGAGGATCGCCTGGTCGTTACCTTCCTGCGTTCAAGCGGTTTTCGACGATCTGAAGCTTTATCGTCAACTTCGCTAGTAACGTCATCTTCAGTATCAGGGTCATCTTCATCGTCATCGCTAGACTCGATAATTTTGGCGTGATCATTTTCGGCACTCACTTCACGCACACCAATATCTTCCTCCTCTAACAGGTCTTCGACCAGTTTTTCAGCGGCAATTTCTGTGTCTTCAATCAGCGACGACTCTGTCGATTTGGTCATTAACCTTCCTCCTAATAAAACTGAGAGCTTATTGTTTGACCAGAAATCCCAAAGGATCTACTGGTTTTCCATTTTTACGAACTTCAAAATGGAGACGTGCCTGCCCATCTTTGTATATTCCCATCGAAGCAATTTTCATGCCTCTTTTAACAAACTCACCTTCTTCAACGAGTCGTTCTCGGCAATAGGCATAGGCACTAAGATAGGTATTGCTATGTTTTATGATAATCAAATTACCATACCCCGCCAAACCATCGCCACTGTACACAACTTTCCCGGGCGAAACTGCGACAATATCTTGACCTTCTTCCCCGGAAATATCTATACCGCGACGGCTCAGATGCTTTGCGGAAAAAGTGTTTAGAACCTTGCCGGAAGTAGGCCAAAGCCATCGACCTTTAAGTAGTGGGCTCTGAACATCAGCTTCCTCGAGAGGCTTAACCATAACAGGTTTTGACACTGACTCCGTAACTACTACCTTCTTTGCCGGCTTTGTCACTCCCACCCGCCGATCTCCCGGGTCAGACAAAAACAATTTCTGACCCGGATAAATAGTTGAACTCTCACTGATACCGTTCCATTTGGCCAAAATGTTATGGTCCAGCCCGTATCGCCAGGCAATTGAATATAACGTGTCTGTCAATCTAACTCGGTACTGGTTAACGACCGGTTTTTCGGGATTCAACCCTGGTTCGAACAGGGGCATACAGGCTGGCAATAACAGCATCATCAGGATCAGCAATGATCGACAAAAGTTCCCAAACCGGTCAAAACCAGGCTGTTCAGTCCGGCAAACCATAATACAACCCGATAACAATCGTCAAAATAATCACTATTGCCCAGCCAATTTTTTCAATCGATTGTAACAATTTTGCCTCAACACCCGGCCCAAAACGAGCTAACATCCAGGCAACCAGATAAAATCTGGCTCCACGGCCAATAATCGATGCGACTAAAAATGGGATTAAAGCAAGTCCTAACAATCCAGCTGAAAGCGTAAATAACTTATAAGGTACCGGTGAAAAACCGGCTATCAGCACCGCCCAGAACCCCCAGACCTCAAACCAGCTCATTACGCGGTTAAAGGCAGTTTGATAACCCCAGTCGATAATAAAAGGCTCTACGGTCTCAAATAAAAATGCACCAATGGCGTAACCCGTTAGCCCCCCCAGGATCGAAGCGGCTAGCGTTATCCCAGCAAATTTGAGAGCCTTCTCAGGTTGCGCCAATGACATCGGAGCTAACAACACATCCGGGGGTGGAAAAGGTAAAATAAAAGATTCGAAAAAACTTAGCCCAGCGAGCACATAGGGTGCCGATTTTTGTTGCGAATACGCAATCACCTTTTGATAAATCGAAGTGAATACTGCCATTTAATTGACGCCCGGTAAAAGTGGCACGAAGGAAACCGTCAATAAAGCTTCACTATGCACGCCGTCTTCCGTTCGAGTTAATCGCGTTAAAACTTGTTTTTGTCCATCATCAAATGGAAAAATCATCACCCCGTTGAGTTCCAGTTGTTGAGTTAAAGCTTCCGGAATCTCTGAACAGGCTGCTGTCATTATAATTCGATTAAATTGATAGACATTATTTGGCCAGCCACCGTTACCATCCGTATGGCGCAGTTGAATATTGTAAAATTCAAGGTCTGATAATCGAGAACGAGCCTGTCGATGGAGAGCTTCAATACGCTCTACGCTGTAAACCTGCCGGCATAAGCACGCAAGTATCGCGGTTTGGTAGCCACAGCCGGTTCCTATTTCTAATACGGAACCCGGTTCACCACCTTCTAATAACAACTCTGTCATCAGGGCAACAATATAGGGTTGCGATATAGTTTGACCGTACCCGATGGGCAACGCAGTATCTTCATAAGCCCGATGTGCAATGGCCTCATCGACAAATACATGGCGTGGAACCTGTCGCATAACTTCGAGCACAGCTTCGTTCCTAATTCCCTGTTCACGTAAGCGGGCGATTAATCGATCCCGGGTTCGCAGGGAAGTCATCCCTATTCCCGGATACTGTTTTAACCGTTCATTCACACTAATGAACATAAGTTAACTCTGACAACCATTGATCTAGCAAAGGAATATCATCATGACGAGTCATATAGTCTAATAAGCCTGATAGTGAAAGATGTACACAATCAGCAGGAGTACCATCGACATAATAGAAACCTTCTTCATTTCGTTGTGCACGAAGAGGACGCATCAAGGTTAGCGAGCTACTCGCTCGGCTACAATTGCGGTCAGGCGCAACGACTGTTACCTCGGCTATTTCTTTTAAGGCTTCAGCCAGAACGCCAAGGTCTGGTGCTTTATATCCATCATCATTGGTAACCACAATATGCATAGATCTAAGTTTAAAAAAACAGCGCGCATTCTAACCTGAATCGACCATTTGAAAACGCGAATTACACGCCAATGGTTATTTTTTTCGACAGTCTTTACAATATCTATACCAACTACTAAGGTTAAGTACCGTTTCAATTATCATGTCAGACGACGATTTTTCAGATCAGGATTTTGCCAGTCTTATGTCCAGCGTAAAAAAACTGGATCAAGACAAAGTTAATCCGTATCAACACCGCCCTCAAAAGCAACGAAAAACGGTGATACAGACAATCAGTCAGGATGAATTCCAAGTGGCCACATCAGATCGCGATTTTACAGCCGATAGCTGGTTTGATCATGGAATACAAAGAAAGCTGAAACGCCAAATCAAACAGGGGCAAATTCGATCAGAACGATCGCTGGATCTGCATGGATACCGACGTCTGGAGGCCCAAAGAAAGCTCCGCCTATTCGTCGAGCAAGCAGGTCAGGATCAGGTACGTCTGATAATAGTGGTTCATGGTAAAGGTTTGAAATCGCAGGAAACGGCAATCATTAAACCGATGGTGCTGGGCTGGTTATCGATCAGTTCATTTGTTCTGGGATTTTGCCCTGCATTACCAAAAGATGGTGGGAGTGGCGCCAGTTACGTTTATTTGCGAACGCCAGCAGGTTAAATATCAACCGATCGAGTACAGGAAAGCAGAGGCTAAAGTGCCGGCCAGTGAATCTCAACAGCCGTATAAGGCCCGATTAACACCTCCTTTTAAGGAGGTAGGAATATCTGCCTGCCCGGGATTCCTGGGAATTCTTCCACCCATAATCTCTGCTTTAGATTGCGGATGCAGCGGTTTCTGGTAAGGGGCGGCATAACCCGATGGATAAATTGGCAAATTATTCTGATCATATTGGTCAGAAGCCCCTAGCGTATGTAGCAACTCATGTGCAATAACAACATTATTGGAACCTTGATAACGGTTCTCAGCGAAGGCATTGATTTGCCCAATCGTCCCCTGTTTTAAACCCACCGAATGTCTCAAGCGCTGGTTAGTCCGAGTATTGTAATACAAAATATAGAGGTTAACGTCAGCAACAGCCACGGATGTTTTCCATCTGTGATAAAGCGACCAACCCCTAAACTTCAAACTCCACAGAATATTATCGAACACCCCGCCTCGCTCCGGTAACTGCGGTGGTAATGCGCTAACCATTCCTCTGTATCTAATGGCGAAAGCAGGCGCTCGGATTGAATAGTGGCTCGCTTCTCGATTCAAAAAAAGTTTGATCGATCTGAAGTTTCGGATTGGTAAATGTTGCAGATACCGTTCACTTGCAGAGTCTCTATCCGCATTTATCGCAAAAAGATTAACAACAACCGGTTCCCGCCACTGACTGAGATGATACTGAGTCCAAAGCTCACTACCGGCGACCAGCGCCAAAATTATCAACAAAACCAGATACCGAATATACCGTCGGCTTTGACTTATGAGGCCTGTTTTTGGGTATTGTCAATAAAGCTTTCAGCCTCTAGCAAAACTGAAATATCAAACGGTCGACGCGGTGCGTTTTCGCTGAGATAACGACGCCATTGTCTGCCGTTATTTTGTCCATGAAACAATCCTATAATGGGTGGAACCATCCGCGTCAATGGCACGCCCGCATCAAGATTTTTTTCGATATAAAGATACATTTTCCGGAGAACTTCAAGCCGCTCCAGAGTGCTTTTTTCCTGCCCGAAAATTTGCTCTTCAACCGATTCAAGAACCCAGGGGTTTGCATACGGCTCTCGACCCAACATCACACCATCAACAAAATCCAGATGTACCTGCGCATCAGGAATAGTTTTGATACCACCATTAATAATGATCTGCGTATCAGGGTAATCAACTTTTAACTGATAAACCCAGTCATATTTAAGCGGAGGAATTTCGCGATTCTGTTTAGGACTTAATCCTTTTAGCCAGGCATTACGGGCGTGGACTATTAACGCATCAACCCCAGCCTTAATCTGAATATTGGCGAACTCTGAAAAAACGTCATAATCGTCCTGCTTATCAATACCCGTTCTGTGTTTTACCGTAATCGGAACCCGGCTAGCCGATATCATCGCATCAATACATTCGCTGACTATTTGTGTCTCTGCCATTAAACAGGCGCCAAACCGGCCAGATTGAACTCGGTCACTGGGACATCCACAATTTAGATTCACTTCATCATAGCCAAATTCATTACATATCAAAGTAGCTTTATAAAGCTGTTCTGGATCTGAACCACCGAGTTGAACAGCTACTGGATGCTCTTCCGAGTTGTAAGACAACAATCGGTTAACATCACCATGTACGATTGCCGCAGCAGTTACCATTTCGGTATAGAGCAATATATTGGGCGACATCAATCGTAAAAAGTACCGGCTATGACGGTCAGAACAATCCATCATTGGCGCTATACAAAATCTACGATTAAGTTTTGCCATCAGTTGACTCGCTTAACTTCCTGTACATTCGGAATCTGCGACAGTTTGTCGACGATCTCCACAAGTTCATCAACATCGCGTATCTCAATAGTCATTCGCATAAATACGGTTTGTTCGTCACGATTTACTTTGGAGTCCAGATTGATCACATTTATTTTATGATTGGCCAAAATGGTACTGATATCTTGCATGAGCCCGGTTCGTTGATACGCTGAAATGGCGAGTTCAACCGGATAAATCGATTGAGATTCCAGCCCCCAGTCGACCTCGATGAGCCGCTGTCGTTTATCATCATTTAAGGCAAGGATATTAGGACAGGTCTGCTTATGAATAGTCACACCAGTACTGATCGTAATATAACCCGTAATTTCATCACCCGGAACGGGTTTGCAACATTGAGCAAACTGGGTCATCAAATTACCAACACCATAGATATTTACTTCATCTTTCGAGGAAGGCTTTTTAATGTCCGGTGCTTTTTTTAGTTTCTTAAAAGGATCAGAAATTGACTCGTTACTGGCTTGAAGATATCCCACTATTTGGGCCGAGGTGATCAAACCTCGTCCCAAATCGGCATAAAACTGATCTACTTCGCCACGTTTAAAATGTTTCGTCAGCCCTTTCAAATCGGCATTATGGATAGAATATTTCGATAGCAACCGATCATAGATAGATTTACCGTCTATCAGGTTTTGTTCCAGGTCCTGGTGATTAAACCAGTTACGAACTTTCGACCTTATGCTCGCCGATTTGATGTAACCCAGGTTCCGATTCATCCAGTCGCGACTTGGACGGCTAATTTTAGTGGTCAGGATTTCAACCTCATCACCTGTTTGCAATGCGGCTGTAAGGTTGACAATTCGTCCGTTCACTTTAGCACCGCGACATCGGTGCCCAACTTCAGAATGAATGCTGTAAGCAAAATCAAGCGGTGTCCCGCCTGCCATGATATCAATAATTTTGCCCTGGGGGGTAAAGACATAAACTCTGTCACTCGAAATTTCGGTACCAATATTCGACATCACATCAGATAATTGTTCGTCACTGCCTTCCAGCATATCGCGCATTTTCGAAATGCTATTTTCCATACGCCGATCGAGTTTTACGCCTTCTTTATATCGCCAATGCGATGCGACACCAAATTCGGATTTTTCATGCATATCGAAAGTGCGTATCTGTACCTCCACGACTTTTCCTTCGACGGCAACGACCGCCGTGTGGAGTGACTGATAACCATTTTCTTTCGAATTGGCAATATAATCATCGAACTCGCGTGGCACGTGTTGCCAACTAGTATGGACGATTCCCAGTACGGCATAACAATCAGCAACGGTATCAACCAGTATCCGAACCGCTCTAACATCAAATAACTCATGAAACTCTAGACCCTTACGCTGCATTTTTCGCCAAATGCTGACGATATGCTTGGCCCGCCCCTGTATATCAAAATGCAGATTCTGTTCGCTCAGAAGCCCCCTTAAACGAGCCGAGAAATCTTCAATAAATGTTTCGCGTTCGCTGCGCTTTTCTTCGAGTAGTTTGGCAATTTTCTTATAGGCTAGTGGTTCCAGCGCTCGGAACGACAGATCTTCCATTTCCCACTTGATCAGACCCATCCCCAAACGATTAGCTAAAGGCGCAAAAATATCAATAGTTTCTTTGGCGATACATTGACGTGTTTCATAGTCAGAATATTTGAGCAGTTTGAGCCTTTCTACCCGATAACACAGTTTGATCAACATGACGCGAACATCGGTGACAATTGCCATCAATAATCGTCGAAGTTTTTCAGCTTGCTCAGGTGAATTAAACCTGGCCTGGTTACAATCCTGTAACGTATTAAGTTTATTAACACCCCGCGTCAATTCAGCCACACTCGGTCCAAATTCGGCAAGAATTTCCTTATGATCAAGTGCCCCTCGTAAACCAGGGTCACTCAGTAAGGTTGCAATTATGGTATCGCGGTCTACCGAAAATTCGAGTAACCGTGATACCACATCCATACTGCCCGCGCGTGTTTTATCGGGTTCCGTAATTTGATCTACGATATCCAGCGCCCGGCTGATTAATGCATCCGATTTAAACTGATCTGAAATAGACGTTTCGAGATCTTTTCGACAGATTAATTTTGCACTTCCTGTAGCCATTAGCTTCTTAAAATCTGCATAGGTGAAACTCGATAGACTTTCCGACTAACCAGTACCCCTGCAGCCGTCAACACTGTTGTTGCAGCAACCAGGCTAATTATCCAGATCTGCCAGGAAAATTGATAATCCATGTCAAAAACTCGAGTGCTGATTCCCCAGCCCACGAGCGTCGCCACTGCGGCTGAAAATAGCCCGATTAAAAACCCCATTAGAGCAAATTCAAACACATGAACACGATATAACTGACTAGTTTTAGCTGACAAAGCGCGTAACAATGCAGTTTCACTCCGCCGGTCTTCTCGGCCTGTTTGAATAGCCGCTAATAAAACAACCAGAGATGATGCGAGTGCAAAAACAAAAAAGAATTCAAGCGCCAGGGTGGCACGATTAACGATGCCACGAATTCTATCCATTAAAATACTAATATCCAGCAGAGTTACCGAAGGAAAACGCGTCAGCAACGGTTTTAAAGCCGACTGGTTAGAATCTTCAATCAATGCACTTAAGAGCCAGGTACGCGGTAAATCTTCGATCATTTTTGCGGTACCTAACAAAAAGAAGTTGGGTTTAAAATTTTCCCAAACGACTGAACGAATGTTCGCAACAGGGGCTTCGATTCGATCGGCACCGATTGAGAGTGTTATCTTGTCACCCATCTTCAAACCCAGTTTTTCAGCCATTCCCTGCTCGACTGAAAAAGCGGGTTTATCACTATCCTGCATTTTCCACTCACCCGCTACAATTTCATTGTCATCGGGTATTTCATCGCTGTAGCTAACATTAAAAGTATGCTGAATAATCCCATATGCACGCGGATGATCGAAATCGATCTGATTCACATCAACATCATTAATATGAGTCAAACGAGTTCGAACGAGTGGATAGGCTGGCGAGGATTCAATTTGACGTTCATTCAGAAAGCTCACTATAGGTTCAACATCAGACGTCGAGATATTCACCAGAAAATAATTCGGAACATCCGCGGGTAACTGAGATTGCCAGTCGCTTAACAATTCATCTTTTACAACCGAAATTAACAGTATGGCAATCAACGCAAGGCTGAAGCCTGACATTACAAAACTGGCTGCTCGACTTTCAGTCGACAATCGACTTAGTAAATACTGGCGAATCCAGAATTTACGTCGATTAGTTATCAATAGAAAATTGATTAAGTGTTTGAATATCCAGGGTAAAACAAGCCCGGTAAAAAACACAATCGCCAAAATAATCAGCGCTAGACTCGAATTACGCATTAAAATCAACAACACGAGAAAAACCGCCGCCAGAGCCGATATTAGTAAAATGACTCGACGCTTACTCGAGTTTTTTTGATAAGTCGGTCTTAAAACCTGCATCGGCGGCGTCGCGATGACATCGACCAGATTTGGCAAACTGAAACCAGCCAGACTAATCAGGCCAACGATACTGGCGTTAAAAAATGCCGAAAACGATAGGGCCGTTGGTAATTCGGTGCCAAACCAGCCACCCAATGCCCATTCTAGCGGGGTTTGTATACCCCATCCCAAAATTAAACCGGCTATAGTTGCCATCATCCAAATCCGACCAATCGCGAAAAAATAATGCCGATAGAGTCGATTCCTGGAAATTCCGAAGGCCCGCATAACGGCAACAGTTGAAGATTCACGCGAGGCACTGTATCGCGCGGTAATCGCTATAGCGACCATCGCAATCACTAATGTAAGGGTAATTGACAAAGAGAAAAACAGGCGGGTTCGATCGAGTGCATTGCGCATTTCGGGACGAGCATTTTGCAGATCTTCGATAGATTCAATATCAGACAATTCAGATTTTATCCAGAGTCCAAAATCCTTCAAGTTGGCGGGATTACCCGCTAACAACAATCTATATTGGGCACGGCTTCCACGAACGATCAAACCGGTTGCCGATAAATTCTTTAAATTCATCATTATCCGGGGTGCAAGATTAAACAGCGCTCCAGCCCGATCAGGTTCATAATTAATCAGTGCGGAAACTGGAAAATGCTGAGTACCCAAATTGATCGATTGCCCGACCAGATTTAATAGTTTTGTATCAACCCAGACTTCGGCGGGTGCAGGCCCATTGGTAACCGTTTTTTTAGTTGCGACAACCGAGTCGGAAATCTGCATTTTGCCGCGCAAAGGATATAGATCATCAACGGCTTTTAATTCTACTAACTGGAGCTTGCCATCACTGAATATTGCGGTACGAAGGCTCACGGTATCAGACACTGTAAGCTGATATTCACGGGCCTTTTCACGATAACGATCAGAAAGTGGTTGACTTGAAGCAATGACAAGATCCGCAGCCAGCAACTCACTGGCCTGACGATCCATTTGTAAGCGAATACGGTCAGTAACCAGTTGACTGGAACAAACTATCGCGACCGTAATGATGGTGGCAATCAACATTAACCAGCTTGACTGGATACTGCCAAAACGGTTCATATTTCTAGCCTCCACTCAGTATCTGACCTGACTCAATTTCGATAGTTCGATCACCACGTTTTGCCAGCTCAGGTTCGTGTGTCACCAACACTAGCGTGGTACCAGCCTGATCTCTTAACCGGAACATTAAGTCTGCGATTTGTTTACCTGTCTCAACATCCAAATTGCCCGTCGGTTCATCTGCAAATAATATGGCCGGTTTTACGGCAAAGGCTCGCGCAATAGCAACCCGTTGTTGTTCCCCGCCTGACAATTGACCAACGATGGTATTCTGGCGGTTTTCCAAACCCACATCGACCAGGCTCTGAACGGCAATGTCATAGGCCCCATCAACGCCTGCCAGCTCAAGTGGCAATAACACATTTTGCAATGCATTTGCGCCCGAAACCAGCTGGAAGGACTGGAATACAAATCCAACGCGTCCGGCTCGAATACTGGCGCGTTGTTCTTCGTTACAGTAATTCAGGTTTTGTCCAAATAAAAAAATGTCCCCCGAACTAGGTTGATCAAGACCCGCCATCAATCCCAGCAAGGTCGTTTTGCCAGAACCAGATATGCCCTTGATAACCAGCGCTTCACTGGTCTCCACATTAAGAGTAATATTCCGAATTAATTCCAGAGGCCCGCCCGGGGTTTCAACCGTTTTCCCAACATTATTTAAGGCGATGCAGAACTTTTCATCCTTCATAGGTTTTATCTTTCTCTATTTGATTACGGGCTTATTGCCGGTTTCAGCCAACGAGTATCGAATCCTGATTTTAGGAGACAGTCTAAGTGCTGCCTACAATATTGCTTTGGACAAAAGCTGGCCAATTCTGTTCGCTGATAAAGTAAGGGCAAATTTCTATCAAGCAAGCTTTATAAACGCGAGTATTAGTGGCGAAACCAGTTTTGGTGGTTCTGCACGAATAAATAAATTGTTAGAACAACATCAACCCACCCACCTCATTATCGAATTGGGGGGAAATGACGGATTACGCGGGCTGGATTTCACACAAACTACCAACAATCTTTTAGCCATCGGACAATCGGCAAAAGAAAGGATGATATCAATTTTGCTGATTGGCGTCCGTATGCCACCAAATTTGGGAGTCGCTTATAATGCAGCCTTTCAGTCAATATTCGAAACAGTTAGGCAACAACTTGGGGCAGTATATCTTGCCAATTTCCTCGAAGGAATTGCCGCATCTGATCCGGCTCTGATGCAGGCCGATGGTATCCACCCTACCGCGTTGGCCCAACCTGCTTTAGCTGAAAAAGTCTATCAGGCTATTAAACCAATGCTTCAGAACTAGGTTGGTTTAATACCATCATTTTCAAGCAATATCCGATCTAATTCATGCAAATTCGGCACACTAAATTGCGGCTGTGCCAGATGCTCCGGCCACGCAGTACCTTCCCGATTTATCCAGACTGCCTGAAACCCCGCATCAATAGCACCGACAACATCTAGCATCGGATTGTCTCCAACATATAATATTTCATGCATATCGACTTCAAAACATTCTGCAAGCGCCTGATAAACAATCAGGTCGGGCTTTGCCGCTTTGATCTCAGGTGCGCTGATTGAATGCTCGAACCAGTCACTTAGGCCGACTGATTTAACACAGGCATTGCCATTACTTATGGATCCTAAACGGTATCGTCGTATTAATCGTTCAAATACGGGGAAAACGTCATCGTAGAAAGAAACTTGTTGGCGGGCATGAAAAAAGACATCGAATCCCCGACGGGATACCTCAATTGGCTGATAGCCCGCTTCCTGCCCCAGTTCAAACAGAAACTGCTTCCTCAATTCAGTTAGATCGACGGCTAATTGCGGGTTTTTATGGGCAAAGGCCAATCTCTTATTAACCATACCCTCTTGATCAACATCTTGAGTAATACGCGGATACTGCTTTGCCAGCCAATGGAATAATGTGGCTTCCGCTTGCTCAATCACTGGCATACAGGGCCATAAAGTGTCGTCCAGATCAAAAGCGATGATTTTAATATGTCT
>JBLIOG010000011.1:0-36865 GCA_047639625.1 Gammaproteobacteria bacterium | reverse complement strand
GCTTTCCAGACAACATTCCAGGTAGCTTCTGTACCTGAGCCCGCATTACCAATATTAACTCGTTTTCCAACGAGATCACTGATGTGCTTAATGCCTGAATCTTTTCGAGCCACAATACTGATGGGTTCCGGGTGAACCGAGAAAACAGCTCTTAGTTCTTTGAAAGGACCCGCATCGATGAATGCTTGCTTACCAGATCCATTGTAAGCGTGAAACTGCCAGTCAGATTGGGCAACACCCATATCAAGCTCACCACCACGGATAGTATTGATGTTGTAGACAGAACCACCGGTTGATTCTACCGAACAACGAACACCATGCTCTTTTCTATTTTTATTAACCAATCGGCAGATTGCGCCACCCGTCGGATAATAAACACCCGTGACACCACCTGTTCCAATGGTGACAAACTCGGCTGCCGTTGCCGGTGCGGCAAGAACCGTTGCTGCCAAAGCAAAGCCTGCAATTGTTAGTTTATTTTTGAATTGATTTTTCGAAATCATACATTTTCTCTCCTGAAATAATTTTTATAATCGATCACTTTAGTATTTAGCCAGTCATCATCTCAAACCAAATTTGAAATTCAGTTACACCACAAGACGGCACTGACTACTTGAATATATCACTCTCATTATTGATTACAACCCTATTAAATCATAAGGTTGTAATCAATAATGAGGCGGGGATGAGTTTGTGATTTTTAGTTTTCAGGAGTTCTTTAGAAGGTTTAGTATTATCGTATAAGTAATAACGATCACCGAAAATCAACCTGGCAATCGATTTCTGACAAATAGCCGGCTATCAGATTTGTTGAGGCTTATTATACATCTCACAGGACTGTACCAACATTGAGACCCACGTTATCCTGCTTCATCTAATTTAACCCTAATTTATTCTATACCCGAATGGTATCGTCCGCAGCGGTTTGTTATTCTCTTGGCCTTTAATTTATACCGAACAGATCTAATCCAGTTCACTCGAGCTATTTAAAAAATACATGACATCACCCAGTCCTAAGGGCTCTACCAAACCGACTCATACCCCAATGATGCAGCAGTATTTGCGCATCAAGGCCGAACACCCGCAAACATTAGTATTTTATCGAATGGGTGATTTTTATGAGTTATTTTTTGACGATGCCCGCAAAGCCTCAAAACTACTTGACATCACCTTAACCAAACGCGGTCAGGCGAATGGCGAACCCATTCCGATGTGTGGAATTCCCTACCATGCTGCTGATAATTATCTTGGGAGGATCGTCAAAGCCGGTGAGTCTGTTGCGCTTTGTGAACAAATTGGTGATCCCGCAACGAGCAAGGGGCCGGTAGAACGTAAGGTTGTCAGGGTCATAACGCCTGGCACGCTGACCGACGAAGCCCTGTTACAGGATCGTCGAGAAAACCTGGTTTGCTGCTTATTTAACGCCGGTCAGTCCTGGGGTATCGCGTCGCTGGAAATAAGTTCGGGTCGATTTGCGGTCAGTCAAATTGATCAGGCATCAAGTCTCGAAACTGAAATATCACGCCTCCAGCCTGCCGAGTTAATTTATTGCGAAGATCAGATACTGCCTTTAGACGGATCTTTCAATGATCGTTCTCACAGCATGCCTCCCTGGTATTTTGAACAGGATACCTGTCGACGATTGCTTTGCGAACAGTATCAAACGCTGGACTTACAGGGCTTTGGAATCGCCGATCTGCCATTAGCCATCGGTGCAGCCGGCTGTTTACTGCAATACGTCAAGGAAACACTCCGCACTGAAGTGCCACACCTGCAGCCGATTCATCATGAAAGAATCGAAGATGTTTTACTAATCGATGCAAGCAGTCGCAGAAACCTCGAGCTGACAGAATCGAATAACCCACAGATCGGCGGCCATAATCTGTTATCGACTATTAATAATTGCACGACTTCAATGGGTTTCAGGGAGTTATCCCGCTGGATACAGAAACCTTTACGAAATCAAACAAAAATCAGGGAACGCCATCATGCGGTTGCCAGCCTTCTGCATAATCGACATTTTGAAGATCTAGCTGAATGGTTTTCAGAAGTGGGTGATATCGAACGGATACTGGCCCGGATAGCGTTGCTTTCAGCTCGCCCTCGAGATTTAACGACACTCAGAGCAACACTCGCTTTAATACCGGCCATTCGAACAGTTATCGATGCACTTGAGAGTCCACTGATTGAACAGCTGTCGACCCTGATTGGCAATCACCCTGAAGTATCCAGTTTACTCGAGAATGCGGTAGTCGATGAGCCCCCTCTATTGATTCGAGATGGTGGCGTCATTAAAACGGGATTTGACGAAGAACTCGATGAACTTCGCGGATTAAGCTCTAACGCCGATCAATTTTTACTCGAACTCGAACAACGCGAACAAGCCCGAACCGGGATCAACACACTAAAGGTGGCTTATAACCGAATTCATGGTTTTTATATTGAGGTAGGGAAATCACACATTGAATCGATTCCTGCCGACTTTATCCGACGGCAGACCTTAAAAGCCGTCGAGCGATATATAACTCCGGAACTTAAAAGCTTTGAAGATAAAGTTCTAAGTGCTCGAGAACGTTCGTTATCCCGCGAAAAACATCTCTATGAAAATCTGCTGAAACAACTTGTCGATTCGTTAAAGCCTCTTCAGCAGAGTGCGATCGCACTAGCCCAGCTCGACGTACTCAACAGTTTTGCCATTCTGGCAAATTATAAACAGTGGTCGCAACCCGAACTGGTCGACGAGAGGGTGATTGATATCAAAGATGGCAGACACCCGGTTGTCGAAGAGGTTATGCAAGAGCCCTTTATCGCCAACAATACCTTACTCGATGCGAATTCATCGATGTTGTTGGTGACAGGACCCAACATGGGCGGGAAGTCCACTTATATGCGTCAGACTGCGTTGATTGTAATTCTCGCTTACATGGGCTGTTATGTGCCTGCAAGCAGCGCGAGAATCGGTCCAATTGATCAAATTTTCACCCGGATCGGCGCGAGTGACGATTTATCGAGTGGTCGATCAACTTTCATGGTTGAGATGACGGAAGCCGCTAATATCCTAAACAACGCGACGCCTAATAGTCTGGTATTAATGGATGAGATTGGCAGAGGCACGAGCACCTTCGATGGACTCGCACTAGCCTGGGCCTGCGCTGACCATCTCGCGGTAAAAACGCGTTCATTGACATTATTCGCCACACATTATTTTGAATTGACTGTTTTACCGGAACAATTCAGTAACGTTGATAACCTGCACCTGGACGCAGTAGAACACGGTGATAACATTATATTTATGCACCAGGTTAAACCCGGCCCGGCAAACCAGAGTTACGGTATTCAGGTAGCCAAACTAGCGGGGATACCAGCATCAGCTATTTCCCTGGCAAAGAAAAAACTGAAGTGGCTGGAGCAACAGTCAGATCGAAAAGGACCTCAGGTAGACCTCTTCGATCAATTGACACTAGAGCCAGAGATTGAAGACAGATCTGAGTTGGTTGATGCCTTAACCGAAATCGAGCCCGATAATTTGTCCCCTCGAGAAGCTCTGGATATCCTCTATCAACTCAAGAGATACCTTTAGAGATATTCATTAGTCCAAAGAGTGTTGATTTTGCACCCGATTTCAAAAGTTGAAGTTCCCGGGCCGCACACACGATATTTAAGACTATCTCTGAACCGTAGTGGCCCTGTATGTCGTGATAAACTATCAACAGATTTAACTTGATTTCGGGCCGGGTCAAATTAGAATTCCAGTCCTTAATTTTTAATTAACTAATACAGGGTTTGTTATGACTTTTGTCGTTCTTGAAGGCTGCATTAAGTGCAAATACATGGATTGCGTGGACGTATGCCCGGTCGACTGTTTTCATGAGGGGCCTAACTATCTGGTGATAGACCCGGAAGAATGCATCGACTGCACACTATGTGTACCCGAATGCCCAATCGACGCGATAGTTGCAGAGGATGAAATCCCAGAAGGTCAGGAACATTTTCTAGAGCTCAATGAAGAACTATCATTACAGTGGCCGGTCATTACCGCCAGTAAACCCCCGCCCGAAGATGCCGCCGAATGGGAAGGCGTTACCGATAAATTGCAATATCTGGAAAGATAGTCAGGTAATCTTAAAAACCCTTGCTACATTTAACGGTTATTAACTGTAGCAAGGAAAATAATTATGGCTCGAATTCTCGCGGTCGATGACATGCGAAGCATGCGTGACCTGGTCAAATCTGTACTGGAAAAACATGGCCATCAGGTGGATACCTGTGACGATGGCCAAACGGCACTTAAATTTGCTGAAACAAATAATGTAGATCTGGTCATTACTGACATCAATATGCCGAATATGTCCGGATTGGAACTGGTACCTGAACTCAGAAAGCTACCTGGCTACAGATCAACGCCAATCTTGATGTTGACCACTGAAGATTCAACCGATAAAAAACAGACCGCAAAAATTGCCGGGGCAAATGGCTGGATTCAGAAACCTTTTAATCCCGAACGATTATTAGCTGCGGTAGAGACGACGATGGCTCGTCAATAGATCTCGACTAGCCCTTCCTTTAAAGGCTGTGACTCTCGCAGCCTTATGTCAGGCTCAAAATCACAGGCCAGGCCATTAATTGTCGTGGCCTTTTGACTTTGATAGCCATCAGTTCTAAAATTCTGCTCAATTCATCGGCTAACACCGAATCCATATCGGGACCAGAGGCCAAATGGCAGAATGTAACTATTATTCATTTAATGCGCTTGCCAAAATAAGCGATCCAGAATTGCTCTACATCGCCTTCGAAAAACAGATAGCGCCGGGACATACCGATAAACTCGATCTGACTATTTACGAACACGAAGATAACCAATGGTCTCGACTAACCCCAAGAGGCACCATTGATCGTAGTATTGAACCATCAATGCTCGAAATACTGGAAGCAGAAATCTACGCTAGCGATAAAGATATCTGGCTATATAACACCGAGCATGAAGCCTGGTTTTGCAGCTATCGCCCCCTTTCCAGCAAGTTGTTTGTATTATTTTTCAAGACTCAAAATCCCAACGCCCTGATCGAAGAAGAATATATTCAGTTTCTTTTTCATTTTTATTGCCATCAATTGCAAGTGCTGCAAGGAACCTATCGCGATGCTTTGACAGGTTTGTATAATCGGCGAGCTTTTAATGAAAAACTCGATCAGCTTCATTCCAAAACGGATCAATTTAAACGCAGGGCCGTCAATTTTGTGCCCAGTATCTACGTCATGGTCGATATCGATCATTTCAAACTAATTAATGATACTAAAGGGCATCTGTTCGGTGACGAGGTACTTCGTTCTCTCGCACAGATAATGATTGATTCGTTCCGTGAAAATGATCTTTTATTTCGATACGGCGGAGAAGAGTTTTCAATTATTTTAATGGATATAACAAATGAACAGGCCATGCAATCATTACAAAGGTTTCGCCAAAGAGTTGCTGACTATGATTTTGGTGATATCGGCCAGGTAACAATCAGCATAGGATTTACTAAATTTGATCGCGAAATATCAGGCAATGAGGTGATAAAACAAGCCGATAATGCGCTTTATTACTGTAAAGCAACCACCCGCAACGCGGTCCACGACTATCACCACCTGACAGCCGAGAAATTAATACCGTTGCAAAAAGCGGCACAACCCGCAATTACAGAATTACATTAACCTGGACTTCAATTATTCAATGACGACTGGTCGAGAAAGTCTTTCACGACTGGCGTAAAATGCTCATCATCGATCAAAAAGGCATCATGCCCATTGACCGAGTCAATTTCACTGAATACGACGTTAGTGCCCGTCAATTTCATCAATTCAGCAATCTCCTGCTGCTGACGAACCGGAAACAAAGTATCAGTGGTGACACCGATCACCAGCGCCTTTTTCACTTTTATACGGGCCATTGCATCTTCCAGTGAGCTTCCATGTTCAGCCAGATCAAACCAGTCCATTGCTCGCGACAAATACTGGTAACTATTGGCATCAAAACTGGTCGCAAATTTTAGTGCGTTATATTCAAGGTAATTTTCAATATCATATTCAATCCCAAACGGCTCCTTACCCCGTTTATCTTCATCGATTCTGCTACGATCAAATTTTGAATTCCATTCATCCACTGATCGATAGGATACCAGGCCAAATTTCCGAGCCATCTTCATTCCGTTGACTGGAGGTGATTGATAATCACCCTTATTCCAGGCTTCATCGCTGCGAATAATTTCGCGTTGAAGTGACCGTATCGCAATACTGAGCGGCAAAGCTCGGACTGCTGCTGAAATCACGACTAGAAAATTAACTTCATCCGGAAATTGCATCGCAAAGGCCATCGAGCTCATTCCACCCATAGAAGACCCGATAACTGCGTGTAATTTTTCAACACCCAATTCACGCATTAGATAACGTCCGCTACTGGCTACATCTTCAAGACACAAGTCTGGAAAATCGATTCCGTACTGCTTGCCGGTTGCTGGATTTTTTGACCCAGGACCCGTACTACCATAACAACCACCGAGGGTGTTAGCACAGACGACAAAAAAACGATCCGTATCGATCGCCTTACCAGGCCCTATCAGGTATTCCCACCAACCTGGCGACGAGTCGCGTTCCGATGAAGCTGCGTGTGCGCTAGGAGACAGACCGGTAAAAATCAGTATGGCATTATCAGCTTCGAGTGACAGCTCGCCCCAGGATTCATAAGCCAGAGTAACCTCACTGAGATGCCCTCCCCGCCACAAAGGAAACCCTTCAGCGGGAAGTTGAGTTAATGTTTTTAGGTGAGTTGCTTTAGTTGTAAAGCTATATGCATTTTCTTCGTCAGCCATCGATTGTCCACTAAATATCTAGCATTCTATGTAAGGCTACACGAGCCTGGGGATATTTGTCAGACCTATGATTTTAGCACTCAGAACCGGTTACTCCAATAGATCGTTAAATCCCGTTCAACGAGCGTTGGAATGGGATTTAACGATCTGGTTCTTTACAGTATCCATGCAAAGCCTCCTTAAGTCGCTTAACCAGTCTGAAATATTTTTGTCAGCGCTGGCAAGCTGTGCTTTTTACTGAATTAGATACCAATATTTTGGTCTGCAATTTACTGTGTCTCAACCTGCGGTTTACGCAATCTGATCGACAATTCCTTCAATTGCCGTTCGCTGACCGGAGACGGTGCCTGAGTTAATAAACAGGCTGCGGTTTGCGTTTTCGGAAAGGCCATAACATCTCGGATTGATTGGGCACCGGCCATTAACATAATCATTCGATCAAGTCCGAATGCAATGCCACCATGCGGAGGACAACCATAACGCAGTGCATTTAATAGAAAACCAAACTTATCTTCAGCTTCTTCAGCTTCTATACCGAGTACTTTAAGGGCTCTTTGTTGCATTTCCATACGATGAATACGAATCGAACCTCCACCAAGCTCGGTACCGTTTAAAACCATATCGTAGGCACGCGATAACATACTGCCGGGATTCTGTTCCAGTTCATCCGGATCATCGGTGGCCGGAGCCGTAAATGGATGATGCAACGCATTCCAACGTTTTTCACGTTCGTCATATTCGAACATTGGAAAATCTACTACCCACAGAAATCGCCATCCAGCTTCGACCAGATCCAGATCATGGCCGACTTTAACCCTCAAGGCTCCAAGCGATTCATTCACAACCCGAGCTCGATCTGCTCCAAAAAAGACCAGATCACCCGATTCGGCGCCAGTCCGGGTCAAAATGCCTTCAATTGCGGCATCCGGTAAAAACTTGAGTATCGGTGATTGCAGACCTTCACGTCCCTGGGAAACGTCATTACATTTTATATAGGCTAAACCTTTAGCACCATAACGTCCGACAAACTCCGTGTAGCCGTCTATATCCTTCCGAGATAATTTATTCCCGCCAGGAATACGTAAAGCAGCCACCCGTCCATCCGGATCATTGGCCGGACCAGAAAATACTTTGAATTCGACATCGCTTAACAGATCCGAGATGGTAATTAATTCAAGCAAGATTCGCAGATCAGGTTTATCAGACCCAAACCTTTCAATAGCTTCTGAATAAGGCATGCGAATAAATGAAGCGTCGACAGTATCCGACATAACTTCGGTAAATAACTCGCGCACCATAGTTTCCATCATGGACATGATGTCATCTTCATTCATGAATGACGTTTCTATATCGAGCTGGGTAAATTCTGGTTGACGGTCTGCTCGTAAATCTTCATCACGGAAACATCGCACAATTTGATAATAGCGATCCATCCCCGACATCATCAGCAATTGCTTGAATAATTGTGGCGATTGCGGCAGTGCAAAGAAACTTCCATTGTGCGTTCGACTCGGCACAAGATAATCACGAGCACCTTCGGGTGTGGCTTTTGTCAACATCGGCGTTTCAATATCCATGAACCCTCGCTCATCCATCCATCGTCGCATGAAGGCAGTAACTCGGGCCCGTAATTGAAGCCGGTACTGCATTTCAGGGCGACGCAGATCGATGTAGCGATATTTCAATCGAATATCATCATGGACATCATCATCGTCCAGTTGAAACGGCGGTGTCTCAGAAGCATTGAGAATTTCAAGGCTGCCAGCCAGAACTTCTATTTCACCTGTTGTCATTTCCGTATTGATAGTGCCTTCAGGTCGAACCCGAACTTTCCCGGTAACTTTTATGACAAACTCGTTGCGTAACGATTCAGCGGTGGAAAACATATCGGCATCGTCTGGATCAAAAACAACCTGGAGTAACCCCTGCTTATCGCGTAAATCGACAAAAATAACACCGCCGTGGTCACGACGACGATTGACCCAGCCGCATACAGAAATCTGCTGATCAAGATGGTCGCGGCTAAGTTCTCCGCAATAATGGGTGCGCATAGTGTTGTTTTTCCAAATGAAGTGAATTCGATAGCCAGCAGGCTACTGAAACCGGTTATCTGCGACAACCGGGATAAATTAATCAGTTATTGATTACTCGATAAATTCAGGCTGCAGCCTCTTTTTTACCCGAGGCTGGCTTATCAGTTCCTGATTTGGGTTGATCCTTCGAAGGCTTTTCGGACTTCTTTGTAGTCTCGGTTAGATTTCGTTGTTTGTCTGATTTAAAATCAGTCTCATACCAACCTGACCCGCTTAATCTGAATCCAGCTGCGGAAATCAATTTTTTTAAGGCGGGTTTGCTACAGGCTGGACAATCTAGCAATGGCGCATCACTCATTTTCTGTAATGCTTCAAGTGCGTGTTCACATTCGGTACAACTGTATTCATAAATTGGCATAACATACTCCGTATTCAGTCGATTCTGCCGATCAGGGGGGTAAAATAAAAAGGCACGGGATTTTATAATAACGGCCACTCATTTCCAACAACCCTGACACTATTATGCGCAGTAGATGCCTAAATTAGGGCAGTTTTATAACAATTAAACTGAAAAGCATGATTCTGGCTTGAAAAGCACCTTCAGAAATATCCGATATTTCGTCCTTCTAGATTAAATACTAACCACTTCATACCATAACGGCCTGAAAATGGAGCGATCAAAATGGAATCAGCAGGCTTTTTGTTGCGCTTTAGCCATTGATCAAAATCGTTACGTTTCGTTCTATCATCAAGTCGTTGAAAAAATAGCAATTGCTTTTGCTTTAATGCCACTACAAACGCGTCATGACTTTTATAGAGATGCATTTGAGCATGTTCAATTATTTTTTGCTCTATCTTAATTTTATGAACTTTTTCGATGGCCTCTGCCGTCATCGGAAAATCAGCATAGATAATCGGTGGTACCTCAGGGCTATATTGCCGTAATTCATCAGACGACTTGATCTGGTCAGCATAGATATCCATAGTCGCCGGTATCAGGAATTCGTCAATCAATACCACCGACACGGGCCGCTGAGCATGCGTTGTTATCACGCCATAAATCAGAGCACTAATCTGAATGACAGCAATTATAAATAAATCGAATCCAATCTCGCGCCGGGATTTGGCCGAATTCCAGATCGAAAATGTAATTACTGGCCCTAGAATCAGATCTACGGCAGCGACTATTCTCATGCCTTGCCAACCACCGTCGACCCAGAAATACGGCCCTGGATACCAGACGAAGAAGATCAAATAAGATAAAATCAAAAAAATAACACCGCTGAGAATCAAATGAATAGCAGTCGCTTTTAGTTTTGATTTAAGCAAAGTCTTGTTCATACTAGGGCAGGATAGATAATCAACGAATTAGAATAATATGACCGACATTTTCAGAAAACACAAGGTCAAGACAAAATTCACAACGCTTGAGCTACGCCAGACAAATTCTCTATTTGAACTCTGCATTAATGATCAGGTGATTCACAGCAATCTGGATGTGAATCAGCCCGGTAAGTTGTTGCTAAAAAATCTTCGCTATTTAATGGGGGCCCAACTTTTCATTAGCGCTCCCAAAAGAATCCTGTTGCTGGGAACCGGAGGCGGCGCACTAATCCACTTTATCCAACATCACTATCCTGCAAGCCACGTCACCAGTGTTGACATCGACGGTGAACTGGTTGAGTTTTTGCAGTCTCACATGCACCTGCCTCCGGATAGCCCAAAACTAACACATGTCATCGAAGATGCTCAAACCTTTCTCGGACGGGATCAAAACCAATATGACCTGATTCTTGTCGATATATTTAGTGGATTTCAGTCCCCACAGTGGTTGTTAACTGCCAGTCAACTTAAAATAATTAAGGATCGCCTGGCTTCAGGGGCTGCTATTGCATTTAATTTGCTAATCAATTCGGAACATCAGTTCAAAAACTTTTATCGTGATCTGCGAAGAACTTTCAATCAAAAAACACTGTGTTTATCCGTTGAAGGTCTGGAGAATACGCTGGTATTTGCTATGCGTGATCCAGTGTTCGGAATGCAAATCCCTGAACTTCAAATCAAAGCCGAAGTTTTAAAACAACAACAGGAAATTGAATTCCCGGAAATCCTTAGCAACATGCTCACAACCAACCCGATCGGATGTGGAATCATATAACCGTCATTTTTTGCATCTCAGAGGTCACAGGTACCCTCGCTACTGATTCTTGCCACCACCTCGACAGTCAGGTGAATCTGCTACCTCTCCACCGCGGCTGACCCACTCATCAGGTGTGAGCGTATGCAACGCAAGGGCATGTATTTGTGATAATTCATCGCGTAAGGCCTGATTAATCAGCCGGTGTCTCTTAATCAGCATTTGATCGATGAATTGAGGGCTAACGATCGTCACTTTAAAATGTGACTCTGAGCCTGGAGCAACGTTATGCTGGTGGCTTTCGTTTTCAACGCTTAAGTGTGTGATTTCGAAGTTTTCGTTTAATCGACTTTCAATAATTTGTTGTATGGTCATAACACTGGCTCGAGATAGCAAACTGTTTAGAATTTTCAGGATTGAATCATAAATTTTTGCGAATTTTAACTATAGTGTCATGAACTTCATCCATAGTCTGTACGCGGTTTTCAGCCTCGACGGCCATCATCTTCTTCACTAACATGCCTATACGAGGACTAACCGATGGTTTAATTTCATGCACAGGTTTTGCCTTTCCTTCGAGATGCTGAAAAAGCATTGACATCGGCTCACCCCGGTAGGGCAGGCTTCCAGAAAACAGGTAATAAGCAATAATACCAAGTGCATAAATATCACAGCGATCTTCGGCTTCATAGCCTCTCGCCCGTTCCGGGGAAAGATAGGCAGGTGTGCCAATAATCAACCCAGTTTTGGTCAATGTAGCATCAGAATTTGATGAAGCAGATGCAATACCAAAGTCGACAACTTTGACGTGACCTTCATCGTTCATCAAAATATTACTGGGCTTCAAATCTCTATGAACAACTTCCTGCTTATGGGCCACCGACATACCTTCACTAACCTGACGTAGAACATCGAGTCCTTCCTCTACTTCAAAAAAACCTTTCTCTTTAAGCAATTCGTCGACACCACGACTAACAAAATATTCCATCGAAATCGCACATAAGTTGTCTTTAAACAACATATCGTGGATGCGAATCACATTGGGATGGCTGATCTTTCGCGAATATTTAACTTCTCTGAGAAATCGCTCTCGAGAAGCACCGTCGGCCGTCAATTCGGGATGCATAAATTTGAGAATCAATTCCTCACCGACTATCTCATCTTCCGCCAGCATGACTCGACCCATTGCACCGCGACCAATTTCCTGGCGAATTCTAAATCGATCCATCCATAGATCACCTTCTTTCAATTCTTCGATATTCTGAAATTTGATTAACTGCGCTTGTTCCTGGCTGGTATCTTTTACGACCGCAGCCTGGGACTGAACATCGTCAATTTTCATCAAACGGGTTTCAAAAAATTCCTCGATATTGACATCCAGTTGTTCTAAATTGAATTTTTCAGTCAGGGTATAAACCACATCTCCAGCAGTATCTCGGACAGTTGGTTGAAGTTTAGGCACCTGTTGCATGACTTTGTCCCTTATATTTTTCGCGTACCTGGCGATTGCCAGTTTTCCAATCGTTTCAAGAGCCCCCCGCTGAACCAGCGCTTCAGGCATTTTCAAACAAAGAAACGCCGTTTCCAGGCCTTTGCTAAACCCCAGTTTCTGGACCGATTTCAATACGGCTAAAGCTGACTCAGGCCATTGCTGGATGACCTGAGCCAGGCAATCGAGTGCTTCCCGATTTGCCGAACTGCCGAGGCTCAATATCGCTTTTTCGCGAACCTGCCAATCTTCATGTAGAGCTAATTGCTTTAATTGATCAATATCTTCAGGATCACCACCTTGTGCCATCAGTTGTTGTGCTGTAGATCGCACAAATTCCTGTGAATTTTCGGCCAATTTAGCGGCTACTCTGCAAAATCGATCATCGGCAAGGCGTTGCAAACATTTTAATGCTTGTTCCTTGCCCCACCATTCCTGCTGGTCAAGACGTTTAAGAAACTTTCCCAGATTAATTTCGTCTGCATATTGTATAACCAGTTTTATAAATATTTCACGTAATTCATCTGATTTCCCAGTTGTCCAACCCGCCAGCTTACCGACAAGCGCTGCATCCGCCTGTTTATGAATGATGGCCATCGCGATTTCGCGTTCAGTTTCGGACATGGTTACGATGACTGGCAAGAGAATAGAAGCGTCATAACTAGCCGATAAGCTCTTCAGCGCTTTAAGCGCTTCAATCACGACGGCTTTATTTGAATCTGACAGAAACTTACCAATTACTTCGGAAACATCTGCCTGTTCGACAGCCCCGAAGTAGCGCAGCAAATATATTTTAATCGATGGGCTAGCAATACTTTCAGGCTTTATCGAAAGGGCAGAAAGATCTAATTCTGAATCGGTTTGTCCCGCCATTATAATTAATTTTTCGGCGTAAGTTTTCTCCATTTTGACCGCATTATTAATAAGCTGTTCGGGCTTTAGTGTAGATTTACGCGATTCAAGAATTCCAATTATTTCAGTCTTTGAAATCTCCGATTCATGAAGCTGTTTAAACAATTTTGCAGGACTTAATCGAATCGATTGGGACAAAATATCCGCAGCTGTATGTCGGATATTGGTCTCATCATTCTCCAGTTGGCTAAGGAACATTTCCTGAGTTGAGCCTTCCGCGTGTTCAATACAAATTTGCTTCAAAACCTTCTGATGAACTATATTTGCCGAAGGAATAACTTCGACGATTTTTTCCAGTGAACCATGCGCCCCATTACGGATTTTCGCGGTCAAAGCAAGACCCTTCTCACTATCCACATCAGGACATTCAAGAAATTGTTTTAATGCTCTATTAAAAAGAATAGACCCTAACATCGATTCGATATACCTTTTATAGTCTGGACTAATGCAGGCTAATCATTCGATTATAGACATAATCAATTAGAAATGGTCTAGCTGATTTTAATATTCCTAAAAACACTTATCACTCAACGTAGTTACCGACAGTTAAAGGCAACCCAACGGGCCATTCAGTCGGGTTTCACCTCGCTCAAACCTAATCGAACACAAATACTGACTGTTCATCGAGGTGAACGTGTATCGTATCACCTGGCCCGAACCGACCAGACAGCAAATCAACAGCTATAGGATTTTCTATTACCTGCTGGATTTGTCGCTTTAACGGTCGGGCGCCATAAACGGGATCAAAGCCAGTTTTACTCAGTTCATCGAGGGCTTCAGAGTCTATTTCTAATACAATGTCACGCTCGGTCAGTCGTTCGGATAAAAATTGCAATTGAATCTTGGCAATGACCCGTATTTGTGAGGCTGTCAGCGGATGAAATACCACAGACTCATCGATTCGGTTTATAAACTCAGGCCTGAAATGCTGACCTACCTGCGCCATTACTGCTGCTTTTATTTCTTCATATCGATGATCGCCAGCAAGATTTTGAATTTCAGATGACCCGATATTAGAGGTCATCACGATGACTGTATTTCGAAAATCCACAGTCCGCCCCTGTCCATCAGTCAAACGTCCGTCATCCAGCACCTGCAGCAAAATATTAAAAACCTCTGGATGGGCCTTCTCAATTTCATCGAGCAAAATGACCGAATATGGCCGGCGTCTAACCGCTTCGGTTAGATATCCACCCTGTTCATAGCCGACATAACCCGGTGGGGCGCCGACCAATCGAGCAACACTGTGTTTTTCCATAAATTCGGACATATCGATCCGGATCATGGCATCTTCAGTATCGAATAGAAATTCAGTCAGAGCTTTGGTCAGCTCTGTTTTACCAACCCCGGTAGGTCCGAGAAACAGGAATGAACCGTTAGGTCGCTTAGGGTCAGACAGACCGGCTCTTGAGCGACGAATTGCATCGGATACAGCCTTAACAGCTTCGTTTTGGCCTATGACCCGTTCGCCGAGACCGGACTCCATATCCAGTAGTTTTTCGCGTTCGGATTCGAGCATCTTTGACACCGGAATACCGGTCCATTTTGAAACTACATGCGCAATTTCCTCTTCTCCAACTTTGTTGATCAACAGTTTCATGTCCTGCATCTCAACGTTAGCAGCCAGGTCCAGTTGTTTTTCCAGTTCTGGGATTCGGCCGTATTGCAATTCAGACATCCTGGCAAGATCGCCGGCACGTTGTGCAACTTCAAGATCAAGACGTGCACGTTCAAGGGCCTCTTTTACATTCGTAGTACCCTGAAGCGCTGCTTTTTCAGATTTCCAGATTTCGTCGAAGTCTGAATATTCGCGTTCGAGTTTTCCAATTTCTTCTTCAAGCGATTGACGACGCTTATTACTTGCCGCGTCACTTTCCTTCTTCAAAGCTTCGCGTTCAATTTTCAGCTGAATTAATCGACGTTCGAGACGATCCATATCTTCAGGCTTGGAGTCTATTTGCATTCGAATTCGGCTTGCGGCTTCATCAATTAAATCAATTGCTTTGTCGGGCAACTGGCGATCGGCGATATACCGATAAGACAGTGTCGCCGCAGCGACGATAGCCGGATCCGTAATATCAACACCATGATGCAACTCGTAACGCTCTTTTAATCCTCGCAGGATCGCTATGGTATCTTCCACGCTGGGTTCCTGAACGAGTATCTTTTGAAATCGACGTTCGAGGGCCGCATCTTTTTCAATGAATTGTCGGTATTCATCGAGCGTCGTTGCGCCTATACAGTGTAATTCACCGCGGGCCAGGGCCGGTTTCAGCATATTTCCGGCGTCCATCGCACCTTCAGCTTTACCAGCACCGACCATAGTGTGTAATTCATCGATAAAAAGTATGATCTGGCCTTCCTGACGCGAAAGATCATGTAACACGGCTTTCAGCCGCTCTTCAAATTCACCTCGAAACTTCGCTCCAGCGATCAACGCGCCCATATCAAGCGATAACAATCGCTTTTTCTTCATGCCTTCAGGAACTTCTCCGTTAATTATTCGCTGGGCAAGGCCTTCCGCAATCGCGGTTTTTCCGACGCCGGGTTCACCGATCAGTACTGGGTTGTTTTTAGTTCGTCGTTGCAGTACCTGAATCGCCCGTCTGATTTCTTCATCACGCCCGATAACCGGATCAAGCTTACCCTGTTCGGCAAGCTCGGTTAGATCGATGGTATATTTCTCGAGCGCCATCCGTTGTTCTTCAGCGTTAACATCTTCAACATTTTTGCCACCACGAATTGCCTCGACAGCTTTGTTTAATGCAGATTTATTGGCACCAGAAGCCTTCAATACATCGGCTAAAGGAGTCTTTTCCTCAATTGCGGCCAGTACAAACAACTCTGATGAAATAAACTGATCTTTACGATTCTGCGCCAGCTTGTCGGTTTGATTGAGTAACTTTCCAAGCGTATTGGACATGTGAAGGTCTCCATCCGTACCTTCAACTCGTACTTGTTTTTCGAGCAACTCCAAAAGCTGGGAACGCAATAAACTTAGGTTAACACCGGCATGGGTCAGCAAAGGACGCACCGAACCCCCTTGCTGATCGAGCAAAGCAGTCATTAAATGCACCGGTTCAATAAACTGGTGGTCGCGCCCAACGGCTAAAGACTGGGCATCACCAAGAGCTTCCTGGAATTTACTGGTTAAACGTTCCATTCTCATTTAAAACACCTTTTATAATCAAAATCTATTGAATAAGTAGGATTCGTTTAAGAAATATCAACGGCAATTATTGACCCAGATCAAACTAACCATTCGTCCTGTCACAGATTGTCTCCGATAAGAGAAGAACAGCTCTTCATCTCGATAACTGCAATGAGGATCCCGGTAAACAATTTGTACACCGGCAAGTCTAAGTACCTTTTCGGCCAAACCGGCTAAATCACATAAATAATGCCCCGGACGATTCGCTTTAAATAGAAGATCACAGGATTCAATGTTATCGAGGAATACTTGCCGGACTTCTTGACCCACTTCAAAATGAGCCTGGGTTATGGACGGCCCAATCCATGCCTGTATTCGTTCGGGCTGAGTCACCATGTTAACTAATGTATTTTGAATAATGCCGTTGGCAAGCCCGCGCCATCCTGCATGAATTGCAGCAACTTCGGTTCCAGAAGTATCTGCCAGTAATACGGGTAGACAATCAGCAGTCATAATGGCGGCCACGACCCCGGCAGATCGTGTTATAGCTGCATCGGCTTTTCGACTGGGATTAGCCTCGAGTAACACTACGTCCGCACTATGCGTTTGTTCCAACCACTGCGGCTGTGCAGGTAATTTCGCAGCTTCGTAAAGTGCCCGACGATTTTGGTTAACCAACAAACGGTCATCGTTGACATGATCGGCCAGATTCAAACTGCTATAAGGGCCGGCACTAAACCCTCCTTTACGGGTTGAACTGCAGGTAGAGACCCCTGCAGGTTTCTTCCAGTTCGCTTCTATTAATTCAATCGACAAGCTACCTCTCCTGATCAAGCATCTCTACTAATGCCTTCAGGTCATCCGGCCACTCAGCACGAAATTCACAGCTGCGGTGATCTCCTGGATGCGTGAAACTCAGTGTTTCAGCATGCAGTGCCTGTCGTTTAAAGTTCTTCAGCGTATTTAAAAAATTTTCCGAAATACCTGCTGGAATTTTCAATCGGCCTGCATACACCGGATCACCTACCAAAGGATGCTGGATGTGGGCCATATGCACCCTGATTTGATGCGTCCGGCCTGTTTCGATCTCTACACTGACCAGACTATGGTGTTTAAATTTTTGGCGTACTTTAAAATGCGTAATCGATTCTTTGCCGTCGTCCTGTACTGACATCTTTTTTCGGTTTACCGGATGACGCCCGATACCCGTTATAATGGTACGACCAGCGGTAATAACTCCCTGAGTTACAGCAACATATTGTTTCTTGACAAGCCGTTCCTGGAACTGATCAACCAGATGATTATGTGCAATCAGATTACGGGCTACCATCATCACACCCGTCGTATCTTTATCTAGCCTATGCACTATTCCGGCTCTTGGTAACTGCGCCAAATCGGGATCGAGTGCCAACAATCCGTTTACTAAAGTACCGTCAGCATGACCCGCCGCAGGATGCACAACTAACCCGGCTGGTTTATTAATAATAAAAATATCTTCATCCTGATGGAGAATATCGAATTCGATTGCCTGGGGCTTGTCTTCAATAACATCAACCCGTGGAATATCGAGAACAACAAGATCATTAATAATCACTTTTTGCTTAGATTTACAGGGTTTTTGATTCAATAAAATAAAACCCTGCTGTATCCATTCCTGAATTTTCGATCGGGAATATTCGGGTAATAGCTGATGCAGCACCTGGTCAAGTCTGTTGCCACTATGTTGGCCTTCAATTCGGTACTCTTGCTGTATTAATTTCATGGACTGGTTATACTGCTAGTTCGTACAGGCGGCAAGCCTGAATCCAGCACCCGTATTCTATTAAATCTCATGATTCGCATTATTCTCATTGTTATATTCAGTTATTTTCTAACCGCCTGCGGTCCTGCAACCGATGAAATCGACCCCACGCTTAGCATGTCGGTTAAACAATTATATGCCAGCGCGCGGAACGAGCTCAAAAAAGGAAACTACCAAACCGCTATCGAGCAGTTCGAGACATTGGAATCTCGATTCCCTTTTGGCAACTATGCAACTCAGGCGCAACTGGATGTCGCTTATACTTATTATAAGTACGACGAGCACGAAGCAGCAATTGCAGCAGCCGAACGTTTCATTAAATTAAACCCTCGTCACAAGTCCGTCGACTATGCCTATTATCTGAAAGGGCTGGTTAATTTTAATCGGGGCGGAACCATACTCGATAAGCTTCAGGATCGCGATATGGCTGACTA
The DNA here is from genome assembly GCA_047639625.1 of Gammaproteobacteria bacterium. Classification (GTDB taxonomy): domain Bacteria; phylum Pseudomonadota; class Gammaproteobacteria. Next base: position 18,063 of record JBLIOG010000011.1, on the reverse strand, counting down.
CGATAGAGAGTTATTGCAGAACAGCTACGATGATTTTAAATCGCTTATAATCAGGTTTCCAGAAAGCGAATATGTCGAGGACTCCAAACAACGGATATTGTTTCTTCGAAACGAACTGGCTCGACTCGATATTAAAATTGTTGAATATTATGCATCTCGCGAAGCGTGGGTTGCCGTTGCCCAACGAACTCGGTTTATCCTGGAAAATTATCAAGGCACCGATGTGATCAAAGATGCGTTAGATTATCAGCTAAAAGCCTATACCGAACTAAAACTTGATGACCTCGCAGAAGATACTCGGCGAGTCATCGAATTAAATTACTCGAAGAACTCTTAAAGGTCAATATTTAGTACGACCTTAGGCGCCGCACATTGACCTGCCAGTAACTCGCTGAAAGCCGCAGCTCCATCTGATAATGGTCGTTGCTCTATCCAGTCAAGACTACCCAGGCTGCCATCAGCTATTTTTTTCAGGGTCATCGACAAATCAACTGGCGTATAAGTATAGGTGCCTATAAAGGTTATCTCGCGCAAAGTAATAGCACGTATATCCATTGAACCCGCATTATCCATTAATCCGATATGCACGATAACACCTCCTGATTTAACCGATGCCACGGCCATATCTCGAGTCTGTTCGCCACCCACCGCATCAAACACGAAATCAAAAGCAAGTTCTGGGCTAGTCTCATTAATCGGATCAAGTAATTTGAAATCCGTATGCTTAGCAACGGTTTCTCGGCGTAAAGGATTTGTTTCCGCAATAACGACGTTCGACACGCCTTTATCGGCGAGAAGCAATGCCGTTAACAATCCCACCGAACCAGCACCAATCACTAGCGCTGACGATTCACTAATGGGTCTACTAGTGATTTTTTCCGCCAGTAAAATAGCGTGCAAACCCGTCGCACCAGGTTCTGTTAAAGCTGCTTTCGCAGAGCTAACACCATCCGGCACAGGAATCAGATTCCTTTCCGGTATCGCAATTTTTTCAGCGAAGGCGCCGGCACGATACATCCCGATTAAATCGCGTTTTGAACATAAATTTTGTCGCCCCGATAAACATTCATGACACTCACCGCAGGTAATCAATGGGTTTAAAACAACTCTTTGTCCCGGTACCTTGCCTTCAAGAACCGTCCCAACAGCTTCGTGCCCTAATATCAACGGTGGTACACGACGCTCATCATGACCGAGGTAGGCATGCATGTCCGAACCGCAGATACCTACGGATTGAATCGAAACTAGAGCGTCCTGTGAATCAGGCACTGGATCAGCTTCATCCCTAAATGTCATTTCCTGGTTGGCCGTGTAAACGAGTGCTTTCATAGTTCAAATTACCTGGCGGTAAACCCGCCATCTATAAATAAAGTTTGGCCTGTAATATAACTACTGGCAGCCGAGGCAAAAAATTCGGTTATACCGGCAAGAACATCTAACTCACCATTTCGACCTATCGCGGTCTGGTTTGCCAAAATTTGAGAGCGTTCAGAATCATCGAATACCGGGGCAGTTAGTTCGGTCGGAAAAAAAGCCCGGCGCGATTGCATTACAACAAATCCCGTACTTTGACCATGCTTCAGCCATCGCACGCGTTAACTGACAGATACCACCTTTTGATGCACCATAAGCAAAGTCATTCGTAAGCAATGCTAGGTTTTTGACAAAGCATTTCACCATGACGATTTCGTCAGCTTTTGTCGGTAAAACCGACTGGATACTAATTGTTACTTTACCAGCGGTTGCGACTCCACTGAATACCTTAGTGAGTGCCACCGCCATGGCACCTATAAATTTTACGCTTCGACATATTTCTCTCCTCCAAGTTGTTATGTTAATTATCGCGTTCAAAAATTAGCTCCCTTTAAAAACGAGCTAGTCTTTATGACTCTTATGGGCATCCCGACCCGTTATTGCCATCCCCATTAAAACGATACTATAAATCCCATTTTGATAAATGCATTTGATGAATGCAAGTACTCTCACCCGCTTAATATCATTAAGCTGCTTTTTCTCCGATCATAATACGGGGTGCGTTTGTATTTCCCGAAACGATTTCGGGCATTATTGACGCATCTGCGATGCTGAGACGATCAATTCCATGAACTTTGAGCTGATCATCAAACACAGACATTGGATCCCATCTCATAGGTACTGGTTGGATGATATATTGTTTGGCTATACTGGCGCGCAGCTTCAAGGAGCTCTTCATCAGTTTGATACTGCGCACCAGGCACTTTTTCAGACACGATTTGAGGTTTCATTGACGGCGTTTGAGAAATCCTACGTTCGACTTTAATGCCTCCAACGGCAACTTCGCAATCTCGTGGATCGGACAAATAATTAGGCATTATTTTGGGATATTGAAGTGGATCGTTCAATTGAATCAGGACTTCACCACAACTCCACGGCCTTAATTGACAAACTGAAGCTGTAAACGCGGAATATGGATGTACGCCATCACCAGGTTTATCCGCACTCAGCGGTTGCATATGAAACTGGATATCAGGTCGCTCCACGGCTTCATTCAACCGAGTAAATATCGCCACCTGACTGGCAGCCAGTGTCAAAGGACCCGACCTGGTCAGAATATACTGCATTCCAACCTTCAACCGCTTTAGCGGATTATTTAATTCATCATTTAGCGTTCACTCACTTGTTTCAAATATTAATCGTATTTGCAGCTGATCCTGTAGATTTTACCAACGCCTCGAAGGTCATGAATCGGCTCCACACCCACACTTCTAAGATGATCAGCATCGCCAATTCCTGAGTTCTGTAATATTTGGGGCATATTAATAGCACCCGCACTCAAAACAACTTCAGCCCTGGCTCGAGCTTCAAAAGCCTCCCCATTTCAGCGATAGGTGATTTCCTTGGCAACTTTATCTTTAATCAACAATCCACTGACCTGAGCCCGCGTAATAACCGTTAAATTAGATCTGTTTTTAGCGGGCCGTAAAAAACTACGTGCGGTACTCCATCTAAACCCTTTATGGGCAGTTTGCTGAAAATACCCCACACCTTCCTGACTTACTCCATTGTAATCATCATTTAAAGGTATACCTGTTTCGGAAGCCGCTTTGATAAAATGTTCGGCAATGGGTCGCCTTAGTCGTAAGTCAGAGACTTTTTGCGGACCACCAACGCCATGATAGTGACTCACACCTCTTTCGTTGTCTTCGAGTTTTTTAAAATACGGCAACACGTCTTCAAAGCTCCAACCCCGATTACCGAGTTCAGCCTAACGATCGTAATCCTGGGCCTGTCGACGAACGTATAACAATCCATTTAATGAACTGGAACTGCCTAGCACCTTGCCTCGAGGCTACTGCAGCCGTCTGTTATTAATCCCGGGGTCTGGCTCAGTTTGATAACACCAGTCGAATTTAGGGTCATGCATAGTTTTAAAGTAACCAACTGGAATGTGTATCCAGGGATTATTATCAGGCCCCCCACCTTCAACTAATAACACAGAATTTGAAGGATTAGACGATAATCGGTTGGCTAAAACACAACCAGCGGATCCTGCGCCAACAACAATATAATCAAATTCTGTCATTTTCGGTCCTGCAAATCATTGAGGTACAATTTCCCATTAGAATGGCTCATGATGGACTATCAAGAATCCAACCGAGCCCGACAATAATTCAACTCACTCATAACCACTCCGAAGCGTTTAATTAGTTAGTTTTTGAGGGTTATGCCTTATAGACGATTACATTCGGTTTCAAATAAGCTATTTTACGAGAACAGCCTTGCAATAAACCAGCAAGATACTCAAATAGGATTGATAATTTAAAAATATCTCAAATTCATTTAAAATGGAACATGCTTTCTCAATATACGTTCAGATACCATTATTACCAAGGTCAACCCTATGAAGCGCGAACGAGGCTCTACGATTCATCGAGTACTTGATATCCTCGGTACTGTCGCTGCAGCGCAAAAGCCCATGAGTGCAACGGAAATAAACGATATTCTGGATCTACCCAAAGCGACCGTGCATCGTCTTTGCACTGAACTGGAAGATCGTGGCTATTTGCTCAAAAAAATTAATGGCAAAAGCTATCTCCCGGGTAACAAACTGCACGAAATGGCTGTTGGTGTGTTATACATATGAGATACAGAGCTACCCGCCACGCCATATTGACTGCGCTTTCTGAACCAGCTGGGGAAACCTGCAATATAGCCTATCCAGACGGCTCAAAAATGGCCTATTCAGATCGAGTAGAGTCTAACTCTCCATTGAAATGGCATTTTCCTATCGGTACCAGGGTACCCCTGAACTGTACGGCGAGTGGTAAACTATTTTTGAGTACGCTGTCCGCATCACGACGACTTTCAATCGTACAAACAATAAAACTTGAAAAACATGCTAAAAATACCATCACTGATTCAGAGCAATTACTCCGAGAAATCAACAAAATAGAGAAAAATCGGGTCTCAATCGACACCGAAGAGCTTTACGACGGTGTTGTAGCCGTAGCCGTTCCGATAACCGATAAATCAGGTCGATTCTATGGCTCACTTGCTATCCAGGCGCCAGCGTACCGATTTGACCTGGATAACAAAGATTACAATTTACCCCTCTTACGAGAGGCCGCAAGAAATCTTTCAACCTTAACGGAAGACTAAGAAAATAATGAAATATAACCAACTTGGCAGTAGCAATCTGAACGTTAGTAATATTTGCCTGGGCTCAATGACATGGGGCACGCAAAACACAGAAAGCGAAGGACACGAACAAATCGATTACGCCCTGGAAAGAGGTGTTAACTTTATCGATACTGCTGAAATGTATCCTGCCACACCCATTTCAGCAGAAACACAGGGAAGAACCGAAGAGATCATTGGCAGCTGGATTAAATCCAGAGGCAAACGCGACCAGATTATCCTGGCAACCAAGGTGACAGGCGAAGGTCTGTCCTGGGTCCAGGATGGCATACCCATTAGTCGTGAGAAAATCCGAAAAAGCCTCGAAGGCAGTCTAAAAAGACTAGACACCGATTATGTAGATTTGTATCAGCTACATTGGCCGAATCGAGGTTCTTATCATTTCAGACAGAATTGGCGTTTTGACCCGACCAACCAAAATAAGTCTGATATCCAGGAGGACATTCTGGAGACTCTACAAACTCTGGATGAGCTTATTAAAGAAGGATTAATTAGAGAAGTTGGATTGTCTAATGAAAGTTGCTGGGGAACTATGCAATTTTTACGAGCATCCGAGATGCATAACTTACCAAAGATGATCTCAGTACAAAATGAATACAGTCTGATGTATCGAAGCCATGATCTCGACCTGGCTGAAATGTCCCATAATGAATCAGTTTCTCTATTGCCTTTTTCCCCCCTCGCCTGCGGCTTACTGACGGGTAAATATCAGAATGGGAAAATTCCAGATGGCTCAAGACTCACCATAAACCCCGATATGCATGGCCGAGTTAATCCTAGATCGTTGGCTGCGATTGATGCTTACGTGAAAATCGCCGATGACTTCGAAATAGATCCAACCCACCTCGCGCTTGCCTTTTGCCATCAACGCCCTTTTATTGCATCCAGCATCATCGGGGCGACCAGCATTGAACAACTAGATGCCTGTATCCAATCTAGTGAAATTGATTTAAGTAAAGAAATCCAAGATGCTATACATGAAGTCCATCATCAGCATCCCATGCCCTATTAGGATCAGGTTATGTATCAAGCCGCTATTATTGAAGAAATGAGAGTCTTAACAGTCATTGACGTCGAATTTGAAATTCGTCGACGTATTGATTTTATCAAACATCAATTGCTCCATTCCGGATTAAATTACCTGGTACTCGGCATTAGCGGGGGAATCGACTCCTGTACCTGCGGACGCCTGGCCCAGTTAGCGGTCAACGAATTAAAAGAATCGGGCAAATCATATCAATTTATAGCGGTTCGATTGCCCTACCAAACTCAGACAGATGAACAGGATGCACAACAATCATTGGATTTTATTGCCCCTGATAAGCGTCTAACGGTCAATGTAAAAAAAGGCAGTGATGCCATTCATCAATCTGTACTCGATGCCATGTTAGAACAGGGAATGATAATGTCGGATGATTCAAAGATTGACTTCGCAAAAGGCAACGTAAAAGCGCGAATGCGTATGATCGCTCAGTACCAGATAGCAGGACTGCTTAAGGGCCTCGTTTTAGGTACCGACCACTCAGCGGAAAATGTGACTGGTTTTTACACCAAACATGGAGATGGTGCTTGCGATCTTGCACCACTGTTCGGCCTTAACAAGCGCCAGGTCCGACAAATAGCGACGACTTTGGGTGCGCCTGAAAATCTTGTCCGTAAAACACCGACAGCAGACCTGGAAACATTCGCTCCTGCCAAACCCGATGAAGCGGCCCTTGGACTCAGTTATGACGAAATAGATGATTTTCTCGAAGGAGTGGCTCTCGATGAACAGGTAACTGAAAAAATCATCAGCATTTATCGAAAAACTCAACATAAACGAATTGCTATTGCTACGGTCTACGACTGACCTGCCGTATTTACGAGTCAGGGTTATTTACTAGAACTAGCTACCGACTCCAAGCAAGCCAGCACCTACAAAGAGGACAATGCTAGCCGCCATAAAAACGTAAGCCCCCTTATTCAGCCAGACGATTCTGGCTTCAGGAAAGGATCCGCTTTTTTGTCCCCAGGATGCCAGCAGAGAACATAGCCCTCCAATAATAGCTAGACAAACGACGCTTGTCCGGCTAAAGATCAGTTCGGTTAGTTCCAATGTCTAATCTTCAATGATTGATTCGGAAATCAGACTAACCAACACGTTTGGAATAAGCATCAAGAAAATCTGCCGCAGCTTTACTGCCACCAGAGAAGGATTTCATGGCTTCTTCATGTAACAAAGTCATGACTTCACTCTTGATATCATTCGCGCGTTGATTACTATAAATATCTTCGATTTTACGGGGTCTGGGAATGTCTATATCTATGACGTGGCGGGTTGATGTTGGTAGATTACTCATTATTAACAAACGATCCGCCAGGAATATTGCTTCGTCAATATCAGTCGTAATAAAGAAGTTCGTATTTTTGTCTTCTTCGTACAGCTTTGCGTAATACTCCCACATCAATTCCTTCGACATATTATCCAGCCCTCTAAAAGGCTCATCGAGAATCATTATTTCGGGTTTATTGATCATGGCCCTGGCCAGTTCCGCACGGCGTTGCATGCCACCGGATAATTGCGCTGGATACTTGTCCCTAAATGCTTCAAGCCCTACTTTATTCAGTAAGAAGTTAGCCAGATCTCTGGATTCCTGAGTATCTTCTCCACGTGCCCGGGGGCCATACATAATATTGTCGTAAGTAGTCATCCAGGGGAACAGTGCCGACTCCTGGAATAATACGAGCCTATCTTTACCAGGACCGCGCAGTGGTTTGCCACCCATCGTGATTTCGCCCGACGAGGGTTGTTCAAATCCAGCAATAAGCTGAATCAGAGTACTTTTACCACAACCTGAAGGGCCGATCATAACGGTCAATTTATTACTTTCAATAGTGAATGAACAATCCTTAATGACCTCTTTGGCAAAGGGTCCAGAACCATAGGATTTGCTAATATTGTTAACAACAATTTCACTATTGCCCTGAGATTTTAGTTCAGACGCCTGACTCGAACTTTCCTGTTGGACTGTGCTCATATCAATTACCGTGTTTTTATCCAGGGAGTTAGCAAACCACCGAGTTGCCTCAGCAATTCACTACTTATATAACCAGCGATACCAATGCTGATCATCCCAACAATTATCTGTTCGTACGAGCCACCGACATAAGAACTCCAGATAAAAAATCCGAGTCCGCCACCGGCACCGCCACCCGAGCTACCACCCCCGGAAATCATTTCGGCTGCAACAACGACTTCCCAGGTGATCCCCATACCGACGGCGGAACCTACGACAATCGAAGGTAAAGTCGCGGGGAAAATAATTCGACGGAAAATATCCCACTGGCTTGCACCCATAGATTGAGCCGCCTGTAAAAATTGCTTATTAATCGATTGTGCACCTCCCAAAACATTGATAACAATCGTATAGAAAGCGCCGAGGAAAGTTACAAACGCAATCGATAATTCCTGTGTGGGCCAGAAAATAATAGATGCAGGCACCCAGGCCAAAGGTGGAATCGGTCGCAACACTTCAAATGATGGAAATGCCATCCCATAAAATGTTTTATTGACGGCCATGAATAATCCCAGAGGGATTCCAACTATCATAGCAGCAATAAAGCCACCAAAAACACGAAGGAAACTCATATACCAACTTTCCCAATAACTTGGGTCACCTATTAACCCACTCCAGCTTACAAACACATCGGTCGGTGGCGGTATAAGACCGAGGAATGGAAATCGATAACCAAACCACTGCTCTGATCTCGCACCAACTTCCCAGATAACTACGAATATGATGATCGCCATTATCCCTCGTAATGCGGCTCTGCTGAATAACTGGTCGCTAAATTTACTTAAACTCATTGCCATTACCCTTCCTTTTCACCAGCATCAAAAGCTTTTTTAGCTTCGTCATGAACAACATCTTTGGTCTCCGCCATGATCTCTCTAAATCTGGGTGAAGTAAGAACGCTATAGTCACGAGGGTGAGGAATGTCGACTTCCACAATTTTTTTCGGTTTACAGGGGCGCGACGACATGATGATCAATCGATGTCCTAGAAATATGGCTTCTTCAAGATCATGGGTTATAAAAAAGATGGTGACTTTATTTTTATAATAAATTTCTAGTAAAGCTTCGTGCATTACCGATTTGGTCAATGAGTCCAATGCTCGATAAGGTTCATCAAACAGCAAAACTTTGGGATCATTCATTAATGCACGAACAATTTCAACTCGTCTTCGTAACCCGGAAGAAACTTCACCGGGATAGCTATTTTCGGTTCCACTAAGACCTGCATCCGCCATCATACTTCGAGCTTTATCGTAAATAGCTGTTTTGCTCAATTTACCAGCCATCAAGGGTCCGAACGCAATGTTCTCAAGATTGGTTTTCCAGGGAAACAATGCGCCATTCTGAAATACCACTATCCGATCTGATCCGGGTTCTGCCTGAGGCTTTTCTGGGCCGCAGAGCACTTCTCCATCCAGATAAATGCTGCCCGAGGTAATTTCATGAAATCCGGCAATAGCGTTAAGTAAGGTTGTTTTACCGCAGCCCGAAGGACCAACAATCATACATATTTCACCTGCCGGTATATCGATCGAACAATGATCGACCGCCATGACTGCCGCGCCCTCAGGATCGTATATTTTTACAACATCTTCAATTTTTATGGCACCGCGAGATACAGTTTGATCCATGGTGTTATTTTCATTCATAACCGCACTCATTAATTATCTCCAAGAGCAAGTTCACGAACTCGCCATTGCATCAGGTAATCCCCTGCAACACGAACCATGGCGCTGGTTGAATAACCTACGACTCCAAGCGTGATCATACCTATAATAATTTTGGGATATTCGATCATCATGTACGCGGTGTTGATTAAATAGCCAAGCCCATACTGTCCGGAAACCATTTCACCCGCCACCAGTGAGAACCAGGCTACTCCGATAGAAATTTGAAGACCCGTGAAAATATAAGGCATAGCGCCAGGAATGACGACATGTCTAAACGTTTGCCAGCGACTGGCACCTAAACAACGCGCAGCTCGACTGTAAGACTCGTCAATCGACTCTACGCCAAGCATCGTATTCAAGGTGGTTGCAAAAAATGAAGCTAGAAACGTCAGGAAGATAACGGGGGTCTCTGACCCTGAAAAAATTATTATGGCTAAAGGCACCCAGGCCAATACCGGTATCGGACGTAATACTTCAAAGAGTGGAAAGATAAATTCACGAAAAGATTTCGACCAACCAAGAAATAATCCCAGAGGAACACCGAGCGCAGTCGCCAGGAAAAAAGCAAAGGCAATCCGTCTTAAACTAATCCAGATATGGGTATAATACTCAGGGGTGTAAATTGAAAGGCCATAATAGGGGTCTTTACTAAACCACTCAGTAAACACCTCTGTCAAACCTGGCATATCCTCAAAACGGGGCAACTTCCAAACTTCAACCGTTAAATACCAGGTGCCCAACAAGATAATAAAACCCATTATCATCAAATAGGGTCGGGGACTTTTAATCCACGAGGCGATGCGATAGACGGTCAGGGACATACCACTAATCTCAGAGGTCTGTAAACTGTTAGCTTTTAAGGCCTGGGTAAAGCTAGGTATCTGGGAAGCCAATGATTCGGAGACTGAGAATTCCTTGTTAATCATGGTTGCAAAACGACTCATAACCACATCCCCAACCTGGGGATCGGACTGCAATAGCTTTATCAACTTCTTGCCAGCAATTCGAATCACGACTGTCGGTTCTTTACAGACCGTTTTTGCGAGACGAGTATTTTGACCATCAAGAACAGCAGCCCAGCCGAAAACCCCCCCTGCGCGCAGCTCATTTATTTTCTTATTGGTGCCAGACTCTTCGTCTAAAGTATGTTCAACACTACCGTATAGAATGATATAGACATCATCAGCTACATCACCAATTGAGTATAATTCTTCTTTCTCTACGCATCGTTGTTCCGTACATAACTCCGCAATTTCCTTAAGCAGGTGTTGCGGAACCATTCGAAACGGCATCGCTGTCTTTAAAGCATCTATTATTTGTTCCATAACACCCTCGAGCTATCATTCGTAAGCACACAGGTTGAAACTCATGATCGGAATCAACTCTGGCAGCCTAACAGTACGATATGCTCCCTGTATCGAAAATTATTGGTTAATTATTTCTAAAATGAATTCAACCTCCCCTCTAACCTGTTCAACAAACCAGGAAAGAGGGTGGGTCTTAATACTACGGGTGAATTGTGATCAATTACCCATATAGGCAGAGTCTGGCTGCGCCCACATTTTACCCACTGGAGCTGTTAATCCGCGCTCTTTCAGGATTTCTTCAGTAAAACTTCTTTCTATCGCATTGGCACGCAAAGTATCTACCTTGATAGTTTTAATCGAATGAAGGAACTTAGTTGCCTTATCAATCAAAGCCTGGGCTTTAGGGGTAATAGCGAAAGCCAGTTCGTTGCGAACAGGTGTTCCACCCTGTAAAACTGGTGTTACACCGACCATTGATTTCCAAAGGACTTCATCAGAAAATCCGGTAGTTTGAGCAGCGGCCATTTTAACAACTGCCATTGTATTTGCAGGATCGGCCATAAATAGCTGCGCATCGAGCTCCGCATTTAACCATGCTTTTACAACGTCTGGCCGTTGATCAATAAGATCACCACGCATATCGATGAATCCACCATCGTTTTCATCTACAGATGCTCCAGAAGCCACTTTTCGTGCAAGACCTTCTTCAACCAAACGCGAAGCCGTTGGTTCCCAAATGGCTGCCGCATCAAGTTTACCCGCACGAAATCCACTGGTAATAACTTCGATGTTCTGGTTCAGGTAGCTAGCTGGCTTGATACCTTCTTTTTCGAAAACAGCCAATGCAAATCGGTCAGTACAGGCGCCTTTAGGAACCGCAATAACTTTACCATCCATCCATTTAATAGCTTCACCAGAGTTAGCAAAGTCAGGAGCAGAAGTTCTAACCAGCATATTATTACATTGATCAAAACCAAGACCGGCCGTTGCAACAATTCGAATATCTGCAACACGTTCCTTTGTGGTTGCCACAATCGCAGGCATGTCACCCATATAACCGATGTGCTGCTTACCAGCCAACATTGCGTTAACAATAATACCGCCCTGTAAACCAATCTGAAATTCTACAGTCGAACCTTTAGGTAGATATTTTTCGTACAACTTCAGGCCCTTCATAACGACGCCAGACCAGGCCTCAGTGTAATAAGGTTGATAACCAACGACGAGATCAATTGGCTCCCCGACTTTACCAAAATCAATTGTGCCCGCTGAAACAACACCCGATGTCGACATACCTAGCAGTGCCACGGACGCAGCAACTCCCAAAGTTACTTTACGTTTTAGATGAAATAATTTTTTTAACATATTGCAATCCTCATTATTCTAATTTAATAGATTCTTTCGATTAAAAAATAAAACTTACCCCTCCACTCTTGCCGAAATCTATCTCGACAAACAATCTGAGCTGCGTTTAATCATTCCGTTAAATACTTACCAAAATGGAATGATAAAAAACGACTTTTACGTACAAACATCATTAATAAAATTTATGCCCTCGAGCCTACCTCCAAAATCGTTATTCGATTTAACACATAACAATGCAAAGTTGACCATTTGTAAAATTATTGTATTCTATGAACTAATCGACGCTGCCTATCACCATCATCAAATCATCCGTTTTTAGCGGTTTAACCAAACTTATCATACCGAATATCATTAGCTGGAAAATCACATTCCAGCACCAACCGTTTTATTGCATCTTCAACCATCATTGGTGGGCCCGCTAAAAAAGCGAGTGTATTATCAAAGTTACCTGACATTTTTTCCAATGCAATTGGCGTTACATCTCCTTTTAGATAATCGATTTTACTGTTTTTAAAACCCGGAGATTCCGGTATGTTGTTTTGCGAAAAAGCAAAGGTTATCGATAAATTTCTATTTGATTTTTCATGCAGATCCAACAATCGATTATGAAAAAATAAATCCTGGAAAGTCCGCACACCAAAAAATAGATGTCCTTTCCTATTTGTAAAATATTTATTTTGCACCGCCTCCGTTAAAAGCGACACAATACCAGCTATTCCTGAGCCACCGGTGATACAAAATATATTTTTATCGTCCTCGGGTTTTAAAACCGCATTGCCAAGCGGTCCAAAAATCGACACTTCCTCCCCTTCCCGGCTCTTTTCGAAAAGCCAATTTGAAAATCCCCCCGATGGTAATTGTTTAATAATGAATTCATACTGAACGCCTTCATCGATGGCATTTACCATTGAATAAGCGCGACCTCCCTCAAGACCTTTAATATTAAACACGACAAACTGACCTGGTGAAAAAGGCATTGGCTTCAAAAACTCGACGACGACTCGAATTACATCTCGAGTAAGCATATCTGTTTCTATAATCGTGCCGTCATAATAATCAGGCGCATCTGCGATCTCTACAAGTGAACTCCGAAATTTAATCTGACAATCGGATTTTGCAGAATTCTGACACATTAGAAATTCATTCTTCGAAGCTTTTAATTTTGAACTAGCCGGTGCATCAGGCCATAAATTGGTCAAGCTCCCGGATTCCAGAGTGGCCTTGCAAGTACCACAGGTTCCTGTTGCACATTCATGAGGTAAACTAAGTCCCTGCCTGAGCCCAGAATACAGAATTCGTTCACCTGACCGGCATTCAAAGTCTCTAACAGTTTCTTTCTTATTTATTGTTATCTTCAAAGTATCCCCTCAACAATGTATTCGAGCACAGAAACAAACAAGAAATACAACGAGTTACTAGTCATCGTCAAAATCGTACTCTAGTTCTTCTTCTATATTGACCATGAGCTGGTCACCCTCTAAGCGAGATTCATACATCAACATGCATCGATCGTTTTCAGACGGTGCAACGGGATTACCCGTGGTTAAGTTCCACTGCCAAAGATGCTTGGTACAAGTCATCACCTGCCCCTTGCAAATCGCGGAACCTCCTAACGGTTCTTCCATATGTGGACACATGGGAGGGTATATGCGAAGTTCGCCATCAATTTTTGAAACCAAAACCTCAATACCATCGATATCAAACTCGCGAACATTTCCTTCATCAACATCCGAGGTAGCACATGCTAGTTTCCAGGCCATTATTCACTTACTCCAAAATACGTTAAATAGGCCAATGAGTGCCCTTATCGAGCCTTCTGGTATCAAGTTGAACATCACGTTTTGTCATCTTGACGTCGTCACCGTTTACTACAAATTCGTCATAATAATTGGCGGCTAAAAACAGATTTGTCTCGCCAGCATCAACATGTGAATTAATACCATCAAGCTGGGTTTGGTAAACCACTACCGATGAAATTGCAGATCCGGTTTTACCGTCATCAGATAATACTACCCGATAAACCACACAATGCCTTTTCAGAGGTGAATTATCAGAATTATGTTTAGGTAACATTTTTAACAAATTATCCATATGATCTCGATTACCAGCCATATAGGTCATTTGCGAGCCAATTTCAGGGCTAAAAGCCTTGATTGCATACTCAAAACTGTCATCGCATAACGCAATCCAGTCCATCCATTTCTGATCATTTAAGGCAATGCAGGATTCATAGATAACGCTTTTAATAGATTCAATAACCGCTTGATTATTCTCCATCATTCTTTCTCCAGACGGGAAACTGTATTCAAAAAGTCCGATACCAGCGGGCAAAAAATTCCCCACTGGCATCAGTTAGGCTGCGTTGATACGCAATTGAACGAGAGTGCCAGAGTTAACTAGCTGGCAGTCGCTCGAGGAGACTCCGGTATATGCTCGTAAGGCAAATCAGGATTGCTTGCCATCCGATTCAACCATTTACCCCATTCGTCATAGTAGTGGCGCATACCGTTTTCGTCATGAATGGTTTCATTCTCATGTCGACCATGCAAAATACGTCGGGTATCAGCCTGGTTCTGCATCGCAGTACCCTGTGCTGTAACAGCCAGCAAATCTTCATGGAGATTACGTCCGAATGGGCCCCATATTGAATTATGGTGATTAATTCGGATCTGACGTTCTTCCGGTGTATCACTTTTCAGACCTAATCCACGAAATTCGATCATGACTTTATCGGCTCCTAAGGGAGTCATAATGTCACAACGTAATGCTGATCCGCGCAGGTTGAAATTGATCCCGGGGAACATGTCTATCATGTACCAGTGGTTCGGCGGCAAATGCGGAAACGACAGCGTTTCGCGAGATTCAAATCCCTCGTACTTATCGTACTGGACCTCAAAACTACCCACATTGATATGACCATTATCAAACCCTGAATTTTTACGTGCAAAATAGGCATCATTAAAACCCGTTATTCGATTATGGTAGTGAAGAAAGTCGTGATAAAACTCACAATTGGTATCGTGCCAAAGCTTGTAATTACAGGGAATAATTGCCTTGTGGTAATGGAAAACTTCGAGAGGCTCTTCGTTTAACGACGGCGCCAGGCAATCAAGTGCTCCTGCAGCCCATTCTTCAACGGTCATACCGATATCGTCGTCCATGCAAACCCAGACAAATCCGCCAAAATAGACTTCACTTTTCAACTGACGTAAGCCAACTTCAGCTTCACAAATACGGTCCTGGTAACCTTCCTCTTTTCGTGAAATGTAGGCACATTTGCCTTTCATGTCGAACTGCCAGGCATGAAACATACAAGTCATCATTTTGGGCGTTCCTGAAGGCGTGCCCTTCTTGAAACTGCCTGATGGTCGACGCTCTATCATGTTGCCACGATGAGGACATACATTTAGAAAAGCTCGTACTTCCATATCTTTGTCACGCGTAATGATAATTGGCTCATTCGCAATTGTCAGAGTACGGAAATCGTATGGGTTGGCCAATTCTGACTCATGACATACCGGAATCCAGGCTTTTTTCCAGATTTTTTCCAGCTCTTCTTCATGAATTGCAGGATCAGAATAAATTCTACTATCAACCCATTCACCGGGTTGAAATTGAGCAGGTAGTTTCTGCCACTCTTCTTTATTTCTTGCTGTCATTGTTTGTCTCCAATCAATTAATCTTTAACTCGTTGCAATAGCAATCTATAGCTGAGATTTCCAGTCCATCATTTGCGCAAATTTTGCACGCTCTTCTGCGGACATATAGACAGTATGCTCAGGACCCGGATAAACACGTTCCCGAACTTCATCACGATAACGGATGAATACGTCTTCCATGATGGGGATAAGGTCGGTGTATATTTTTGAATGACGTGGCACATGCTCTTCGTACAGGTGAAGCAAATCGGAAGTAATGATATGAACACCATGCGCTTTGTTACCGGCACCCAGGCTGATAACCGGCACCGGAAGTGTTTCAGCAAGATACTCACAAACATCTTCAGTCGTAACTTCACACATAATTGAAAAACAACCAGCGTCTACCATTGCCCATGCATCGTCAATTAATTCTTTCGCACGATCAGCTGTTTTACCCTGAGCGATAAAACCACCCAACTGAGGCATACGCATTGGCGTAATTCCGATATGACCTTGCACTGGAATACCGGCTTTAACAATCGCTTCAATGGCTCGGGCATGATGCTGATTACCTTCGCATTTCATGACTTCGGCATTGGCTTCATGCACAAATCGACCGGCATTTGCGACAGCTTGCTCGGGAGAAACATGAAAACTCCAGTAAGGCATATCAACCATTCTTAATCCATAACGACTACCACGATCAATCGCCTTAGACATCATCATGACTTCATCAAAACTGACGGTAACAGTTGACTGGTGTCCAAAAAGAATCATTCCACCGGTGTCTGATACACAAAGTATATCGATTCCCAAACGATCGGCTATAACAGCGCTGCGATAGTCATAAATTGCCATCTGAACGATCTGTTCATCTTCACGCATTTTACGTTGTAATTCACGTATGGTTATCTTTTTACGCTTGGGTGTGGCTTCCGACATGTTTTCCTCAACTATTGTGTTATTAATTCAGCCAGGGCAGCTGTATTTGTGTGAAGCATGTTGGTCGGGAAGGAAAAAACTGTCAAACAGATATTTTTTATCAACTGATAGCTTCTGCCTTAAACGATATAAGTCGTTGAAATAAAAGGCTATCTGATTGATCGTCGGCTAATTTGGTATACAATTTTATTGAATTATCGGTAACTTCGAGAGATAAATTTATTCGCACCAACAAATACTCTGTCCCTGATTACAATATTTTGAAAATTACCTAAGGGGTAAATCGACTTGTTCCGGTCGCTTTCTAAACGAACAAACCCGAGTCCGATAATTTGATCAAAAAAGAAGACCGAAACAAGCTGAGGCCACTACAATTCCCCCTTTCTCAGTGGTAAAAATTAACTATCCGCTGCTGCCAGGCCATCAGAAAAAAATCGAAACTCGCCAAGTAAATAACCATTTTCATTTCCCCACCTGGCGGTATCCTGACGGCAAATTAATGCTTCGCGAAATGGGTCTCCATTATCGGTAACACGACCTCCCATAATACATAATTACAGTAAATCCAACTGAAAACAAAGCCTTACAGAAATACCAAGACCGGCGACGACTAGCAGAACCGCTACAAATTTACGCACCGTTTCTCTGGGTAAATAATGAATTAATGTGGCACCGGCAAATGAGCCCACTATCATGGCTGCAGCAATTGTTAGGCTTAAATCGAAGTTCAACGTACCTGCCTGAAAATTACCAATACTGGCAAAGGTCGCAATTGGAATTTGAATGGCCTGACTCAAGCCAACTGCGGTTAATACAGGAACGCCCAGAAATAACATAATCGGAACAACGATCAATGGCCCACCCGTCCCAGTTATGGCTGACCCGAACCCGGTTAAGGCGCCGATAACTAGAAGTGAAGAGACACCTGGAAGTGTTGTACTTTGCTCATTTGCCTTGATACGGAAAGACTTAAGAATCGAATCGCCACCGGCAAAAACCATCAAACAGGCGATCAGCAGCATAATGGCAGTTGCCGGTATAAACTCCAGAGAAATTGAACCCAGATAAGCCGTCGGGATGGCACTAATGGTTAACCAACCCACCATACTCCATTGAATCGAGCCATGCCGGGTATAGACCAGAACACCCACTGCGCCCGTTGCAAGATAGCTCAACATACAGGCTGGAATTGCTTCATGAACCTCTACACCGGCCACTAAAGAAAGACCGGGAACCAGCAAAACACCGCCAATCCCCACAGCCCCTATCAGCAAACCAACGCATAGACTAATTATTATTAGAGCCATCGATGTTTCTTACCTGCCTAAATTAAAATTCGGCTCAACCTTAACCGATTCGATCGACTTACACCAAAAACCTTATGCGAATTAAGGTGTATTATCACT
>JBLIOG010000010.1:0-36893 GCA_047639625.1 Gammaproteobacteria bacterium | reverse complement strand
CGCTCTTGGTGCTGACGGATGGGCTGTTAGAGTCTTTTTTTTGGCTTATATAAACGTCCCGCCAGTATGGCTTTGCCCAACGTATCACGTTTAATGCTCAGCTGATCGGCTACATCGCAGGGTTCTACTTCATCATCCAGTAATTGCTGCGCCTGTACCCGTACGGTAGGGGTTAATACGCTGGCACCTCGGGTCTTCCTGGGCGCATAAAACCCTTTCGACCAGATTCCTGATAGCGTTTAACGGCACACCATGTCGGTGGCAAAATTTAAGGCACATAAGTATGAGGTAAAGGAAATTGTTGCGACGATCCAGTTGCAACGCTTTGTGGTTGCGATTGATGTATTTGTCGATCCAAAAGACAAGAAAATAAAATTCAAAAAATCGAAATTAAAAGTTTTCAACAAAAAAGGTTCTGCTATTCCGTCGAGTATCTCAAGCTAGTCGAGGATGACAGGGGTATAGTACATTTCGATGATGTTTGGGATCTGGCGATGGCATTGAGCGCCTTTCCAGTAGCGTTCCATCCGGTCGAGTTATCATTTTGTTTTTCGTATCTGCTGGAAAAATCTGGGGGGAAGAACGAAATTGTACGAGGAGTCGAGCCTCTTCTGAATTATTTAGCGATGGAGGTTTGTTTGATAATTCTCCGATCGGCGTAGCCTGGGACATAGCGAAAGACAATAGCAAAGATTTCGCTGCGCCTAAATTACTCTATATCAACCCAGACTCCTATTGTTCGAGCGAAGGAATAATTAAGAAAATGAAATTCAGATCGAATGTTGGCATCACAGAATATGTCGATTATTTTTCCGACTCGTTTCCGACTGCGCATGAACTGGAGTATAAAGCGTCGCTGGGTAAAATCCTCGATTTTGACATTACAGCTAAATCCAGGGTTTATTACATGACGAGCCTATATCACCACTTACTGGCAGACCTGCATGCACACTTTTGCGCATTTACGCGTCCGAATTGCGCATGCATGACTATCTAGTCGGTGTATATGATGGTGACAATTTAACCGCTCAACTGGAATGCGATGAATGTAAATTTATGGACAAAGATGGCAATTACGATTTGTTTAGCCATCGCTACCGTGAATGTGTTCGTGAACGAGTTTTGCATTGGGTAGAGGGACCGGATCCTGATCAAATTAACCAGGCCAGTATCCAGTTTATTCGATACTTATATGACTCTGAATACGATAAGGCATTAAGAGGCTCAAGCAAAAGCCTAAAAAACCGTAATACTTATATTGCGCTGTCTCAGGCCTTTGGCACCATCAATAAGAGCAATGCACAAAAAGTTCAATATGCCGACTATCTGAATAGATTAAGAGCTTACAGTAGCAAGCTTAAACTGGAACCTAAGAGTGATTTATACCTTATTCTGCATAACCCTGAAACATTCACCGCGCGCAAAATATCGAAGATTTTTGAGAATATTATGCAAATCCAGGATCTGGTTGCGAGTTGTGAACATTGTGACGGAAAGAGTCTTAACGATGTATTGGCAAAGATTTTCAAGTTCTAGAGACAGTTGTGGATTCCTCTCTATCACACCATGACTCGAACCTTTGGCCGAAGCTATATTATGGCAATCTTGGAATTAGTTATGGCTTTAATGTGCACCAGAAAAACCAGTTATTTGGCCTGGATTACTGACCGGTTATTAAGTCCCAGGCGAATCACAGGTTATCCTTAGACTTCGGTGTGTATTTCCATGATTGTGGTGGCGAGCAAGGTGATGATGATTATGAAAGTTTTTCAGTAGCCTTAGTGCGGCATACCGATAATTTGTTATTGCCGATCTGGGGCCTGGGTTATCAATATGAAATAAAAGGCAGGAAAATTTATGACGAAGACCTGCAATCGAGATTTTTAAAAACCAGTTTCCTAAACGAAATTTTCACCGTTGCATACTTGGAAAGAATCGGAGGTGAAAAACAGTTTACTATTCAATCTAGAGAGGACAAGTCAGTGGTTTTTTCCACTGACTTGTAGAGAATTTGTCGAATAGTTTTACCCAATTGGTGTCGATTATAAATTAGTAAAATGGGTCGTGGCATGATTCAACAATGGACCATGACCGATTTACCCGGTTGGGCAAGCACTACATGGATTGATTTAATAGTTGGGTTGTTAATTGGGTGATTTTTTCAAAGTACGCTTCATCTTCTGGTTCTTTTACCCGCGTCGCAATGCATAATTTAAATGGCAGGCTTTCATTGTAGGTATAGAATGCTATGTTCAGCTGGGTTTATTCGTTGTTGAATTTTGAGATATTCCGTTGATTTCAATAAATGCCTAATCTACAGTTGCTTTAGTTTATCAACCACCGAGTTATTCGTATGATCCCACGGTTTGGCAGTAATACTGCGCTTTTGTTAATCGATGTTCAAAAAGGAGTCAATGTTCTCAATCATTGGGGGGGGCCAACGGGGCGACGTAATAATCCAGAGGCCGAATGCCGAATGCTTGAATTACTGGCGGCATTTCGAAACCGAGGACTGAAGGTGTTTTTTAGTCGCCATAATTCCCGTGAAATGAAGTCTCCGTTGAAACTGTCATTACCAACTGGCGATATGCTGGATGGGTTTGAACCGAATGATAATGAAACCATTATTTTTAAAGATGTTAATTCAGTATTTGTTGGCACCGATTTCGAATTGAGACTACGAGAATTCCATATTGAGCGGCTTGTGATTGCCGGGTTCTTTACCAATTTTTGCGTAGAAACAACGACGAGAATGTCAGGTAACATGGGTTATGACAGCTATTTGGCCCATGATGCCTGCTCGACCTGTAACCGGGTTGGGCTAGATGGTATCGACTATGACCCCGAATTGGTGCATGATATGGCTGTCGCATCGATGCATGGTGAGTTCTGCACGGCCTTAACGGCCGATCAACTTGTTGGATTAACTCAGGGAGATAATCCATTATTGAATCGTGTTCAGGGTAATGAGTAAGTATTATACGATAAATCGCCTGCCATCCAGAATTTGCCTATGAAATCTCACAAAAAACTCAATCAAACAGGTGCTGTAAAGACTCTTTTGATTTGCCCGGATAATAGTACATCCATCGAAAGTGGCAGTATCGCTCAAATCGAAGTTGGATTTGAAGGGTTCCCCGGTGAAGTTCATAGCGGGCTAACCCGAAAGGCCTGTAGTCGGTTTCCTTATCTTTATCCTCGCGGAACAGAAATTCGTAATACCCGACAATTGACGCTGGTTTCGTCCGAGGAGTTGTCAGATATCGCCCGTGAGATGGATATTAGTCAATTGTTACCCGGTTGGTTAGGCGCCAACATTGAGATATCTGGTATAGCCGATCTAACCTTATTGCCGCCTTCAACCCGGTTGGTATTTGAAAGTAATTTGACTCTGGTTGTCGATCTTGAAAATCGTCCCTGTGCCTATCCAGCACAGATAATCAATAAACACTATCCGGATAAAGGGAGGCACTTTATTGCCAAAGCTCTAAATAAACGTGGAGTGACTGCCTGGGTAGAGAGAGAAGGGCGCTTATCGGTGGGTGATAAGCTGGAGGTTTTCATGCCGGCTCAAAAAATCTATCCTCATGCTTGAGGTAATCAATGGTTGATAGATTCAGCCATTAAATGGTTGAGCGAATTTTATCCGCATTTTTAAAGAGGAGGGCACGCATCGCATCAGTTGCTTTTTTATGGTGCGCGACACTGATAGGGTCCTGATCAAATCGCGGGGCAGGCGACTCCTCGAAATACTCAAAACTATCTTTCCCACGCACCAGCGAAGCGCAATCCCAGTCGGCATTTAATTGTTGGGTGCCGGCAGGCATGTAATGAAACGACAATCCGATTCGTCGATCGCTGGTTTGATTGAGACCCGAAGCATGGGCGATGCCAATGTTATGGAATGACATCTCACCGCTTTTTAAAGGCATCGCGACAGCTTTCGATTCATCAATTTCTACAATCTCCTGACCACGGGTTAACAGGTTATCTTCATGATACAAATCGACATGAGGCATCGCTTCGCCCAGATGGGACCCTGGAATAATATTCATACAGCCACTGGCCTCACTGGCGGGAGACAATGCAAGCCATGCAGTCACCAGCTTACCGGTATCCAGCCCCCAGTACTGGCTATCCTGATGCCACGAAACAAAACTGCTTGTATGGGCTTCCTTAATCCAGAACCAGGAATTCCAGCACAATATATCAGGACCAATTAAGTCTTCGATACAGTCAAGAATTTTTTCGTGACGCATCAAATCATCGACCCATTTGAACAGTAAATGAGGTTTTGTCCGAAGCGGTCCCTGAACAGGATGTCCTAATTTGTTTTCGAAACTTTCCAGGTTGGATCGGTAGGTTTGTGCTTCCTTGTCAGTCAAAATCGTGGTGGGCGAAAGATAACCCTCAGATTCGAATTGCTTTTTAGCGGCTATGGATAGCTTATTCATCTTGGAACCATAAATCCTTAAATTATAATACAGGCGGTTACTGAACTTATAAATATTACCTACTTAACACGGTTGTGCCACGCGTTAATTACGCCAAACTTTTGGGAGATGTTCTGCACGAAGTAGTCTGCATCGGATCGTGTAGCAAAACCGATGATCACAATGGGAGTCCAGGAGATGCCCTCGAGACTGATTTCATAAGTTTCAGCAGCATACCCCTGTTGACGAAATGTGGTCAGGGTTTTATTTGCAAGATCTTTATTTTTGTAGGACGCTAAATTTACCCGATATTGTCCATCAGCTGATATTACGCCTTTACCCTGATCAAGTTCAGTTTCCAGTGCCCATTGTCCAAGCTTATCCATATCAACTGGCTCTGCTGCTTTAGCCATCTGATCGGAAGGGGCATAAAAAATTGTTAATGGTTTATCCATCACAATAGTTTGAGTGTTTTGTCGATCTATATCGATTTTTCCTTCGATTAATACAACAAAGTCCCGGCCCTTCTCGACTTTACCCCAGACATCGGTTCCGCGTAACCCGATGGTAACGGTACGCGCTATTAGTTTTACATCTCGGGAGGCATCTTTACGGAGGAGTCCTGTCGTAAATCGGAAAGTACCTTTCAATACATTAAAAACGCCAATAAACGGCATTGAAATAGATCCATCATTGTCCTCAATGCTGTCAATTGACATTTCCAGATCTTCGCCCAGTTTCACCTTACTACCTTCACTGAGTTGTAATATAACTTTCCCACCGTCCCCGGTCTGGATTCGATCCGATGCCTGAATCACCGGGCCCGGTATTAGTGGTATTCGGTTATCTCCTCGATCAATCCAGGCTGGCGACTGTAAACTATGGACTTGTGAAGCGCTCTGGGTCTGGAAATTTAAACTTAAAAAGAGTGTGAAGCACAGAATCGGATAACTTTTATTCATTCATTTTTTCCTTTAATAAAATAAGCTTCCTGTTCTTGGGTATACGGTAGCGATTCAGTACAGATCACTTAAAAGACTGTTTGGATAATTAGTTAACAATTTGTTGCAGAAGATTGAAGGTAGGGAAAGTTGTCGGCAGATAACAGGCAAGCGGATTCACATTATCTAGACTTTTTAATATCAACAGATATCGCGGAAAAGGCAGTGTTGGGACGGGTGTTTACTTAATTTCTGGAGATGTTTGAATATAAGTCTTGGATGGAAATGATTGATGGTTTGATCGATGCAGACTACTTGGGTCGGTCGTTAATAATAACACAGCATTAGTCGCTTCAGTGCCAGCGCCTGACCTTCAGCTCTTAGTGACATAATAACGACTCTATGGACTTACCGTTCCTTAAAGGTTGTACCTATCATTGAATCAAAGTGAGAAATGTAGTCATTAAGCTGAATTTGATAGGTTGATTGGGGAAATTCAACTAACTGGAATTAAGTCTCGCGCCCTTAGATTTTCATCCCTCTAATCAAGTTTCAAGAAGTTCAAGGGGTCAGTCGTTGATTTAACCTCTTAATTGACTTTTGAATGCTATATTTTTTATCGAGTACCCGTTCGAGTTTAATAGCAGCCTTACTGACACCCGAGATATGCTGCATACCAAATCCGCTAGCTATCTCTTTGAGCGCTGCCTGACTTAATTCTCGACACAAATATAGCGCAACCCACCTGGGTATATTTTCACTGTTACGACCTCTCCGGGATTTTGTTATTTCCTTTTCTTCCACCTCAAATTCTTCTGCCACTGATTCTATAATTGTCTTAATGCTCGGATAGTTTCCCTGGTGCTGATCAATCAAGTGGTTCTTTTCACCATTATCTGACTTTATTTGTTGAACAAATTCGTCACTACCCAGGATAGCGGGCTGGTTTCCTTTCCCGTAAAAGCTTTCTGTTTCTTCATCTATACCCGATTCGACATATCGTGCGTAAGACTTATAACGCTGCTTTGCACCTAATAAGTCATAAACCAATTCACGGCTCAGCCAGTCCGGGGCATCTACTTTATTAATGTAGCAGGGATAACTAGACCAGGTATATTCGTCCAATTTATTAATGAGGGGTCGCTTCATTTCAACGGGGTTGCGATGAATATAACGACTCAGATGTAGTCCGTAAGTATCTGCCTCGACCAATATCGCTTTATATCGACCTCGAAATAATGGGCCATCCGTTTTTTTAAGTCTGTTATAGCGCTGGGTATACAGTCCGTTCACATGGCGCATGCAGCGATCTAAATTAGCAAGTGGTGTTTTCACAAATAAGTGATAGTGATTCCCCATTAAACAATAGGCTATCACTTCCAGTCTAAACCGTTTACTGGCTTCTGCCAGACAGTTTAAGAACATCTGGTAGTACTCATCCCCAGGAAATATAGCCTGACGGCCTCTACCTCGGTTCATTACATGGTAACAAGCGTTTTCAAAATTTATACGAACAGGTCTAGGCATACCGGTAAGCTACAATAGTTTAGTGGTTTTATCAATGAATGACCCCTGAGAGATCCTGAGGCCCTGGTTTTAGGGGCTATTTCCGTGTGATGAGTGGGTATTTTAAGTTTGTATCAATTCGAATGCAGGTTGACTGTGGGAGAAGAGTTTTCGTACAGGTCGACTTTTAGAATTTACATACTGCCTGTCAACACGCAGACGTTGGGGTGCCAGCCCATGAAGATCTGCAGTTGACCGAAACGAACCTTGACTGAATTTGAAAGCTCTAGTTAGCTACAATAGATGCGATTTTAAGGCTAAACTCACCGGGCTTTTTATCGGCAAGCATGATGCCGATCCTGCGAATGTCCTGTGGGTTAAATGTGTATCCGGAAAGCTGACGCCCTCGCCACGTTTGACCAAGTTCACTGAACGGCAAAAAGGTCTCTGTCCACTGACCTTCTGTCGTTTTAAATTCTCTGTTAAAGCTAACGGGCCAGCGTTGTGAATAAATGGCGTCGCTTTCTAAACGTAATTGATAAGTCCGACCATCACCAAGAACCTTTAATCGAATACCCAAAAAGTCAGACAAATCAAAATTAGCACGAAAGTATATGGATGAGAATCCACCATTGTTCGCTAACGAGAGGTCACCATTAAACAACATTCCCCCTTCAATAATATCTGCACTACCTTTAGAAAGGCCCCCCATCACTCCATCATTGTTTGAGCGCCATTCAGCATCGGGGTTTTCGCCAGTAAATTCAAAGAGTGTTTTCATTGGCTAGTGATCTTTTCCGTATAAGATTGGAGACATTGCTACAAAAGCGATGAAGTAGAAACAAGCAGTGAAGAATACGCGTATCATTTTCATAAAGTTAAGTTGAAGGTAACTATTATTTTCGCACCAATAGCATCAATGAATATTTTGAAGAATGCAGCTAAACCACAGTTTGTGACTGGAATGACATCGCTCATTATAATTTAATAACGGTTTATGATGAAACTAATCAGAATGCGGCATTTTTTATCCTGAGCTTAAATTTGCGGCAGAAGAAATCAAAGGCCGGGTGGCGTTTCGACCTGGTGTAGAGGTTGTTTAATAAATAAGGGCATTACTCTCCAAGAGGTTGCTTAATAGAATTAACTACTTCCAGTATTGCATTTAATCGCTGTTGCGGTTGCCTCATTTCCAGCAAATTTTGTTTGATCTCTGCAGACATGCCAATCAAACCGATGACCAAAAAGCTAAACTCAACAGGTGACATATTTTGCCAATGATCACCAGTCAGCATTGTTTGAGCTTCATCATTGCCATGGCTGATGGTCAATAAACGCTGCATGATTTTTTCCTGACTTTGCCGCAATAACCTTAGTAAGTCATCATCCTCGAGCGGTTCATCTTCATACTGCTCACAAGCCCATATATTAAACGGCAAGGTCTGCCGCTCTTGTTGTAGTTGCAGCCGTGTTTCAAAGTTAACCATTATTGCCATGCGGCCGTCATCCATTTCCTCGAGTAGCTCAACCGTCCCAGCTGAAAAAACAGTGCATGGCTTATAGGTAGATTGATTGCTGTTGAGAATTTCTTCCCGGGTTTGATCACGTGTATTGGCATGTACCACTTTTTCAGTATGACAAACCCCCATCATCACGTTGTGATCAATACAGTATTTCACCATTTTTCGATAACGGGGCTCAAAAACATGTAGCGGCGTTGGCTGGCCAGGAAAATTAACCGCGTTGGGTATGGGAAAAAGCGCAACTTCTATCATAAGGTCAAAAGCTTAAATAATAAGTGAATAAAATAATGACAGTTATAGGTCAATAAAAACTGACCGGGATTTTGTTCAAGCAACCCGAAACGTTGCATATGCTCCTCATCTATCATGGCCGGTTGAGGGTTTGTTCCCATCACCAGGTAACACAGTAGCGCAGTATAAAAGGGCTATCCGTCAATATCAATCTGCGAAATCCAGTCCAGAATCTATACCAATTCCTGTTATTTGCTGTGATACCTGAAACATTAGTCCACAACTCGGACAAGCAATCGATCCTCTCCAGTATAAATTATTTGAAGCCAGGAGCGCTAGCCGCTCTACCTTTTTCGAACTCCAAAAAATCATACATACTCATGATATGTTCCTGCAAACGGGTGTTATTTCGAACAGGACGAAGCTTCCCACCAGGGTGTCGAATACCTCAAACTTTGGTATGAAAGAGGAGCAGATCTTTCCAGTATAGGTACCGGTGCCTTTACTTTAGCAACCACTGGATTACTCGACGGAAAAACCGCAACCACCCACTGGGATGCGGCTCAGTCCTTTAGTAAAGATTTATACAGCCGTTGATCTGCAAATAAGCAAAATGGTGACTGACGAACGTTGCTTATTTTGTGGTGGTGGTATCACTGCAGATTTAAATTTGTCGCTTTATTTAATCGGTAAATATTGCGGTCGAGAAGTTGCCCTGCAGTGTTCGCGTTGTACTTTAGTTGATCTCGATCGCATTAATCAATTACCTTTCGCTGTTTTTTTATCCGGCAAAAACCATTTGGATCCAGACATCCTCAACGCACAGGAGTGGATCGAGAAACATTACCAACAGTATATCTCGGTAGATGCACAGGCTGAGCCTGGTGGTATGAATAAGCGTAATTTTAATCGACGCTTTAAATCTGCGACGAGCGAATCAGCCGTGTCCTGCATTCAGCTGATAAGCGATGAGGACGCTAAAAAAACTACTGGAACAAGGCTCATCATCTTTTGAAGATGTTTCTGTAGATATTGGATATATAAATGTGTGTTTTTTTAGACGAATACTCACACGAACGACCGGGTTATCGCCTGCCAAGTATTTAAAGAAATTTAATTTGTTTCTTTAGATACATATTTGGTAGATTTTGCATCCCCACACGAATGACTTATATCAACACAGTAGGTACTCAGTGCCAACAAATCACATGTTTATAAACTCGAATCTGTTTGGCCGCTTTGGTCAAATTAGCGGCCGTACGATGCAACTTCGATTAGAAAGCTGTTTACACTGACTCGAGATGATAGTGGTGCTATTAAGATCACCGATCGTGGTGTCTGGGGTCACTCCCAGATGATCCAGCTAAAAGTGTGGAAGATCCGCAAGATGATCATCGACGTCACACTGGCTTACGCCGGATATACCATTGGTGATGTTACTGGGGCATTTGACGGTAGTTTTTGAACTCGATCATATCAGTGAAAATATTATTGAACACATGCTACCCGCGACTCAGTTTGTCAGCGGCGACTGGGATTTCGCGACTCCTTCAATGGGCAGCATTGTCTACTTTGGTACCGAGGTTGGCTCGGCTCCAGGTGAACCTGGTGCGGATTCTTGACAGTGGTGAAGTCTGGTTCAAGGCGACGCGACTGAGTGACTCGGCCACCGTTTATGGCATCGCTGATATCGATGCGGGTACGATTACTATTACCAACGTAACCAAAGCGGATGAACTCTTCGTATTCTTTATGGAAGCGATTTTGCGATCTGACTTTTTATCAATAGACGGCAATCCGACTGACTGGGCGATAGATCTCAGATCAACAACTGATGCGACCAATGATGGTAGTACAGGTCACGAACTCGCTTTCTTGAGTCACCAGCAATCGGCAACACAATTTTTTGTGCTGATGGAATTTCATCAGAACAATATTGCGACAACGGACGCATTGCAGGTTATTACTGTTGATAGTCTCTACGATTTAATCGTCGGCTCGGATTCAGCAACGTTTAAGAAGCTGGCGGATAGTTCGGAAACCCGCTTTATTACTGTAGGAGGGCTTTCGGCTATCGGCAAAGCAGTCGAGTTGAGTATCCCCCTGTCGGCATTGGCACCTCTCGCCTGTCGTGACAGCAAGCAGCTTGAAGCTTGAGTCCGTCAGCGCCGCTGATGTATACGCAAATCCAACCCATACGGTTACGGTGACACTACCCCGTGCAATAGATGCGGGAGACGGGACTCTCGAGATTCAGCTGACGGGAACCTACAGCGTCGAGTTAACTACCAACACGGTTATTCTGAAAATTAGCGCTGGTCCGACGACCATAGATTTCACGGCCGATGCGACAGGGATGGGCTCAACCAGCATTGCTATCACCATCGACGAAAGTAATATTGGCTCACCGGCCCTGGCGATTTCGCCCACGATTGCCGCAAAGCTAAGCGTAACTCAGGACACTATGTAAAACACCCGGCCGTCTCAGTCCGTCTTTATGTCAAGACCTTTTTGCCTGGAGTTTCTCACGGATTATCGGGCCGCATAACTGTATATGCTAGACATGCTGCTTGATAAGCAATTACTATAATTTGATGGTTCATACCAATTCCAGTGTAGCGAACCTCGCTTCGCTGCAAGCTCTTGAGTGCGTGACCTTTATATACCCAGCTGTCCAGGATTTCGTTCAATTTTGCGAAGTCAACCATGCTCTCGAGCTAGATTGTGGCTTACAGTATCTTAGTTTTATCGCTGCCGGCTTCAGCAAGTAGCTTGTCAACTTTGGCAAACATCGAACGCGATTGTTAAACAATATCTTCCACTGGATCACCGACCTGGCCAGCGTGATAGATCGTCTCATTGTGTATTGCCACTGGGTTTATGCGTGCTGTAGTTGTTAAAGTTTGTGGCGGATGGTTTTATCAGAGGCTCACTAGATTTAGTTTTGTTGCAAATGTTTCTTCAGGAAGTTCCTCGTGCGTTCTTCCTTAGGATTGGAGAATATCTGATCCGGTGGACCTTGCTCGCATACCACCCCTTGATCCATAAACAATACATGGTCGGAGACTTCGCTGGCAAAGCTCATTTCATGGGTAACGATTAACATCGTCATATGTTCGCTTGCCAACTGTTTCATCACCAGGTTCACTTCCTCCACTAACTCAGGATCAAGCGCAGAGGTCGCTTCATCAAAAAGCATTACCTTGGGCTGCATTGCCAGAGCGCGGGCTATCGCGACACGCTGTTTTTGGCCACCTGACAGATTTGCAGGAAAAGTCTCTGCTTTATCTTCCAGACCCACTTTTGCCAGCAACTCCATGCAATACGTGGTGGCCTCGCGTTTCTCCATGCCCTTAAGTTTAATGGGTGCCAATCGCACGTTATCCATGGTTGATAAATGCGGGAACAAATTAAACTGCTGGAACACCATGCCCATGTTTTGCCGCACCGAATTAATGTGCCGCTCGAATTCTAGTCCCTTCATGTCAGGCTGATTGACACGCACGCCATCAAGCCAGATCTCGCCCGCGTCGATGGTTTCAAGGTGATTAATCGAGCGTAACAAGGTGCTTTTACCCGAACCCGATGAGCCGATAATTGACACTATTTGCCCGCGCGTTACCTGCAGATCAATGCCTTTAAGCACTTCAAGTGCACCAAAGGCTTTTTTTACATTGATAATGTCTAACATTATGTTCGTGCTTGTATTTTTGCCAACTTCTGATTGAACTTCCATCATCTTCTGCCCTCAAGTTTCTTCTCAAATCGGTTCAGGCTGGTCTCCAGGACCAGATTGAGAACGTAGTAAATTACTGCCACCGAAATATAAAATTCAAAGGGCCGGAAAGTATTGGCAATTTCAAACTGGGCGTTTAGTACCAGTTCGGTTACGCCAATCACAGAGAGCACCGATGTATCTTTCAACATGATGATCATATTGTTGCCCAATTGTGGCAAGGCTCGAAAAACCGCTTGCGGCACGATAAAAAACCATAAGGTTTGCATACGGCCAAAGCCTAATGACCTTGCGGCTTCAGTTTGACCTTTTTCAATGGATAGGATGGTGGCGCGGAAAATATCGGCGTTATAGGCCATATAGTGAATACCCAAACCTAAGATACCGGTTAGCAACGCGGGAATCAAAATGCCCACCTGGCCCAGGCCAAAATAGAGTAAATATAATTGCAGCAATAATGGCGTACCCATAAATAACCAAATGAAGAAACGTAACGGATAGCTGAATATTTTCTTGCCGTAAAGTGTCGTAAGCGACACTGCTAATCCGCCCACCAGAGAGATAATGGCCGCGAATAAGGCGATAAATAAGGTATATCCAGTGCCCGTAAGCAAGGTCGGTATGTTGTTCCAAACTGGAGTGAAATCAAAATTCATGACGGCTTCCTCCGGTTAGTGGAAAAGGTAACGGGTGTAACGGTTGTAGAGCCAGTCGACGAAACTGATTACGCCGTAAATCAAGATGAGGTAAAGGGCCGCCGAGACCGCGAATACTTCGAACGGTTTGTAGGTTGAGCTGATGATACGCTGAGATTGGTAAGTGAGCTCCACCACTGAGATGATCGACACTAGTGACGAACCTTTTATAATAATCACAGCTAGCACACCCAGAGAACGAATCATAAGCCCTGCAGCTTGAGGTAAAATAACCGAAATCATGGTTTGCGTGCGCGAAAAGCCGAGCGAACGAGAGGCTTCGTTTTGCCCTTTGTCCACGGCAATAATTGATCCACGAATGGCCTCCGACATATACGCGCCGCCATTCAAGCCAATAGCTAACAGACCTGCCGTATAGGCTTCCAGATTAATACCAAAGGCAGAACCACCATAATAGAAAATCAGCAGTTGCACGAAAAATGGCGTGCCTCGAATCACACTGATATAAATCCGCGCTGGCCATCGTATTATGCGAAAAGCCGACGAGCGCATGATGACCAGTGTTGTCGCTACAACCAAACCCAGAATGAATGCCAGCACCGAGATGGTGACTGTTATCCACGCCGCGTCTAGCAGTAGAGGCGTAATTTGCCACATTAAAGCAAAATCCATATCTCCTCCTCGCGTTCTAATATTTTAGAACTGTGTTTTGATAACAACTGTCGTTTGTTCGATGAAAACTCTATTTTTGGTAGCACGAACATTATCACGCTATTTTTCAAGGACGGATCATGCTGAATAAATGAAAAACCATAAAAAGGCGTCATCTAATTTTCTATTTACTGAGCACCAGGATATGACGAAAACAACCAACGGCCAGGGTCATCTCCCGGCCATTGGCCATCTGCGCGTTATATTTTTAAAATACTACTTCGAGATGTCAAAACCAATCCACTTGTCCATAAGACGTGCGTAAGTACCATCGGCCTTAATTTCATCGAGTCCTTTTTGAATGGCGGCTTTCAGTTCCAGCTGGTTGCGCTGAACAGTAATTGCGGCTGGATACCGCTCAAGACCTTCTGTGGCAATACGACGGAATTTGTAGCCTTTTTCCTTCATGGCAACAGCCACAGGTACGTCATCAACGGCAATAGCGGCCACACGACCCGTATCCAACGCTAATAACAGGTCAGGCAAGCCCTGGAAAGTCTGGTTAGACCATGAGTTCTTGCCATCCTTTACCCTGTTGACTGCCCAGGTATTTGAAGTCTCACCCAGGGTTGAACCCATCACTTTACCATTCATGTCGGATGCTGAATTAATGCCAGAACCCTCTTTGGTGTACAAAGCGGAGCCAGCCCAATAGTAGTCAGTGGTAAAATCAACCGCTTTTCTGCGTTCTTCGGTATCACTCATTGAGCAAATACAGGCATCATATTTACCCGCGACCAAAGCCGCGATAATGCCATTCCAGGGCGTGGTCTTAATCTCTGTCTTCAAGCCCATTTTTTTCGCAATAGCGTTGGCAACGTCCACGTCAAAACCTTTTACATTGCCTGCTAAATCAACAAAGCTAAAGGGCGGATATGCACCCGAGTTAGATACCTTTAAGACGCCACTTTCTTTAATCTCACTAAAGTCGCGTGCCTGGCTAGCCGAAAACGGCAGCATCATAATCAGTGCAGCAGCCGTTACTGCAACACCTGTTCTGGTCAATAATTTCATATTAATTACTCCTAAGAAAAAGATTATTCTTGTTTTATTGCGAAAAATACGCAGTTAACTTCCCATTATTACTTAACTTACCATCAACAAAATCGCACGAGTACTGATGCAGACCCCACAAACGGATAGGTTAACTTACACCACAATAGCATTGACCCAAACATGATTCAGGTTGCCAATCGATGATTCTTTTCGAACCCTTGCAAAAAAGAGTCGAGATTTTTACCGAGACTATCACTGAGATAACCACCTTCCTGCACTAGCACAGTGGGCTTGCCAAGTTGAGCGATCCGATCGGCAATTCGATTAAACCCATTCGTCGTTACACTCAGGCCACCAAAAGGGTCATCTACCGATGCATCCAGACCAAGCGCTACTACAATGGCCTCGGGGGAGAACATCTCTAACGTTTCAAGTAGATGATCTAGCCCCGCCATAAATGAGTCATCATTGGACTGCCTTGGCAGCGGCACATTAAGGTTGTAGGCATAGCCTGCGTCTTTCCCTCGCTCAACTGCATGGCCCCAAAAAAACGGGTAAAAACGAACAGGATCTGCATGAATTGAGGCGGTAAACACGTCATCACGTGCGTAAAAAATATCCTGCGTACCATTGCCGTGATGTAAATCGACATCAATGATTGCAACGCGGTCGTAACGACTACGTAACTGCTGTGCTGCAATCGCTGAATTATTGAGATAACAAAATCCGCCAGCGATATCTTTGAATGCATGATGGCCCGGTGGACGGCAAAGTGCGTAGGCGGCTGGCTCTCCGTCCAGCACAAGCTCTGCAGCCGTGCCCGCACAGTGCGCGCTACTGACCACAGCATTAAACGTCTCGCTAGATATCGGACAGGCAGTGTCAGCCATATGATATCCGGCTTGCGCCACCGCTGAAGCGGGGTAGCTGGCATCGCGACGATTCGGATGTATATTCGGCACAACTTCCTTGGATGCGTTATCTATATGTTGCCACCGTTGATAAATATTCTTCAAAAATCGGAGGTACTCGGGTGTATGAACGGCCGATATTAATGCAAGTCCAGTATCTGTCGGTTCGATATGCTCGCATCCGGCCAACATGGCCGCAGCCAACAGGGCATCTGCGCGTTGTGGCACTTCCGGGTTGTTGGCCTGCTCACCGCTAGACATAAAGAACGACGGATTGTGCTTTGCCTGTGAAGCTGAATAAATTGCCTTCATTATTTCTTACCTGGATTCATTTTTTACTGGATCCACACTTGTGTTCAAAAAATTGATTTTGTTCGCGCCCTTCAAATTGAGCCTCTCTCGTGCCTGAGCTAACGTCGTTATCTCCCGGCCAGGATTTTCGACAATCGTACGAATCAGTTTGACTTGTTGCGCATTGGACGTGGCTAGTTCGTGCTTGCCGATAAACAGGCTGCCTTCTAGTCGGCGCATGAATAAAACCTGTAACCGCACCGCTTATAATAATGGGGCCTGTCATTTTTGAGTTCCGAGCGGCAAATCTAACTCTTTCGCAAGCTCGAACAGGCTTTTGTCGAGTAGCTCTAGAAGGTGTTCCATTTCATTATCAGTTATTATCAACGGCGGGCAGACCATAAAGTGATCACCCTCGAGACCACCACGCGTACGCCGAGAATAGAGGATCAGCCCATTTTTGTAGGCAATCTCAACCAACCGGATATAGGCATTCAGCGAGCGTGGCAACGGCGCTTTGCTAATACGATCGGCCATAAGCTCAAATGCCAGCAATAGCCCTTTGCCTCGCACATCACCGATAAACGGGTATTTGTTCATCAGCTCAGCCAACATTTGCCTGAGTTTGTCTCCCTGAGTTTGAGCCCGCCCAATCAACTGCTTGTTTTCCATCTCTTCCAGTACGGCAAGTCCAGTAGCACACGCCAGGGGGTTTCCGGCATAGGTAAATCCATGAATGAATCCGCCAGCATCGAGCACCTTTTCGACCATATCACCTCGCGCTACCATTGCACCAAGCGGAGCATAGCCCGCTGCAAAACCCTTCGACATGGCGATCAGATCAGGTTTCAGGTTCCAGTGGTCACCGCCAAGAAATTTCCCTGTCCGGCCGCCCCCTGTCATCACTTCATCGGCGATTAAAAGCACATCAAATTCTTTGCATATTTGCTGGACCCGTCGATAGTAGCTGTCCGGGGCTACCAATGCACCAGTCGATGCGCCACCGATCGGCTCCATAATAAATGCGAGTACAGTTTCAGAACCTTGTCGCAATATCTCGTCCTTAAGTAACTCCGCGTAGCGTAAGCCGCGTTGTTCATGGTCGAGATCATCATGATCCAGATAACAGGTTGGCGCTGGCACCTTTGGCATCTCGCGCATCATCGGTGCGAAAGGCTGTGACATTGGCGTCATGCCGGTTATCGCCAGAGCGCCAAGGGTGGATCCATGGTAGGACGGAAACCTGGAAATGATTTTCCATTTGTCGGCCCGGTTCGTCGCTAACGCCCATTGGCGGGCGAATTTCAGACTGCTTTCCACTGCCTCGGAACCGCCCGAAACAAAAAATACCCTATCCAGACCTTCTGGCATTAACGCGACGGTTTTTTTAGCGAGCGCCTCTGAAGCTTCCGTCTCGAAGTGCAATCTGTAACCGAAAGTTGCTTTGTCCATTTGTGCTTTCATGGCTGCAAGAACATACGCGTTCGAGTGCCCAATATTAGACACCATCGCGCCAGATGATCCGTCGAGGTAGCGCTTGCCATCGGTATCCCACAGATAGACGCCATGCCCATGATCCAAAATCGGCCTACGCTGACGCGACTGATAAAACAGATAGCTTTCGGGTTTGCAGCTATCTGGTTGGCTGAGCGAGATCATGATTGAACCGTAATACTGAGACAGTAGTTGCAGTTTTGATCATTGGTTGGTATTTTACAAATTACTATTAAATATATTCATTATAGCTTAAAACTATGCAAGAGCTCGCCTGGAAACTCGACTGGAATTTGCTGCGCACCTATATGGTCATAGTGCAGGAAGGTAGTATTACTGGCGCCGCGAACAGGTTATCGCTGGCACAACCGAGTGTGTCGAATGCCCTCAAACGCCTCGAGGAACGGCTGGAAAAAAAACTCATCTACCGGGGCCCAGGCCGCTTCGATCTGACAAAACCCGGTCGTTTATTGTTCGAGGAATGCGAGGAAATTTTCGGTAGCGTCTCAAGGCTCACAGTACTGATGCGTGATGTTCAGGAAGAACTCACGGGGCATGTTCGCATCAGCATGGCAAGCCACATTGCCTGTCCAATCGTAGACAACACACTCGCTGACTTTCACGCCACGCATCCGAAAGTGACTTTTAACATGCAGGTTCTAAAGAGCCGCGACGTCGAACGATCTGTGCTGCAGAAAGACGCAAGCTTTGGACTGTCGCTGGTCATGGAAAGCAATTCACGCTTGCAATACACTCATTTCTACCGGGAGTGTTTTGGGTTTTTCTGCGGACCCGGACATCACCTGTTCGGCATTGAGGACGTTGACATGGCGCAATTGCTCAACGAGTCCATCGTTTCATTCCAGTCTGACCAGCTGTCTGACGCATTACGCCCGGTGGCACTGCTGCGCGTTGCGGAAGGTATGCGTGGCCCGGTGGTCGGTACGTCCTCGCATCTTGAAGAGGTGAAACGTATGATTATAAACGGACTTGGAATCGGACCACTTCCAGTACATGTGGTCAGCAGGGATATCCGCGACGGATTGTTGTGGCGTTTACCTCCATATGACGCAAGGCTTGCTATCGATGTGAATCTCGTTACCAATCCACGTGCTCACCTTTCTCGCGCCGAATCAGAACTAATAGAACAGTTGATCATGACAATTGGCAAATTTTCACTAAAAGAGCGGACTTATGGTTAGCAAGTGTTCGATTGATCGCGAGAATCGTCATAACGATATTGAGGGTAGAATATACAAAGAAATGCAAAGTTAGCGGATAGGTATAAGATTCCCAGGGTCTATCTTTTAGCTTAATCTCTTAGCAGATGAAGCGCTCGTCGCTGGGATATCTATAGGCAACGATATAGATCGAAGTCTGCTTTTTTAGATATTTCCCCACGGATTTTCGAGCAGCTGCATAACTGGATAAGCGACGCATACTGCTTGATGAGAAATCACTTTCATTGACTGGTTCAAATCTCTGATAGACATTTGAGGAAGGGCATACGGCAGTTAAAAAGATGTTTATTCGCGAGCGTATAATCAATCTTGCATATCCACTGCCAAAGGCGGTAGTGTAGGCAATGCCGTAGCCGTAAGAATCTACACATGGTACCTCATGTTGGGTTATCTCAATAACATCAACAAGAGGCAAACCAGGGTCTGTACTAAATGATGAGCAATTAGTTTGATGAATATATAACCATTCACCCGCTCTTCTTTATGGTGAGAGATAGGCCGTAACCCCAGTTAACTTTTTATGCTGCGAAACACACTTTCCAGGTCGGTTAGCATGGTATAAGTGTGCCAGAGCGTTGATTTATCCTAGCCCGTCAGGTTTATCAGTAAACAATATACGCCGGGATGAGTGGCTTGTGAGTTTGATTTCTCTACCCGTTTCCACTCAATTGATATCGAATTTTGTTGTGCTTCATCTGCCGTTACAGTCACTTCGTAGTGTTGTGCGGCACGGGCATACTTTTGCTTTAATCGCCCAAGGCGTCCCAGTATTTTTGAGTAATTTTTTGTGCTACCCTTTTTGCTTAAGCCATTATGCAGACTGTGTAATGCCAATTCATATTTTTCAGCGAAACTGTCCTGAATAACCTGCTTTTTTTCGCCTTGGAAGGCGTGTATGGAGAAAATTCAGGAGCTATTTTCTGTCAAAGGCATAATCGATAAGATCACCCGAACCACTGGCTGCCTTTAGCTAAGCCTGTGTCGCCAATTCACTGGCAGGAGCCGCCATACGGCCAATGATGTTACCCAGTGCCGCCGCAAGCTGGTGTTGGTTAAACCCCAGGGCTTTGAGCTTATCATCCAGGGTCAATTGCTTCACAGCCCGTAAGGCTAAATGCTCTAAACCGATACGACGAGAGCGAACTAACTCAACACTGCTGTTATCGACAGCCTTATACTGAATATATTTATCAATAACAGTACTGCGGGAGGCTATGATTTGAACAGTAAAGAACTTTGCTCCGTCAGTAATTGGTCGATGCAACTGGATAAGAATTGCCATTGCGTTTGAGGGAGGTCAAAAAACGTCCGAGATTTATCAGCTTGCGTGGTTTACCTTGCCGTTTTGAGTCGGGGATACGAAATTCCGAGTGATAAATTAATTTTATGTTTATATTGATGTAATAAATAAAATTAATTACCTATAAGCTTGCTTTTCCCCCCGATCAATAAATTTATTTTGCTATTTATCCTGTGGCTCAGCACACTGATTGCCTGCCTGATTCATTGTTGAGCAAACACTATGTCTGCCGTTCCAAAATCCAGCCGCGAAATTAAATCAACCACCTGTTATATGTGCGCTTGTCGTTGCGGCATAAATGTAACAGTTGAAAACGGAGAGGTTCGTTTTATTCAGGGAAATCCGAATCATCCGATTAATAAAGGTGTGCTTTGCGCCAAGGGTGCTTCTGGAATTATGAAGCAGTATTCGCCGGCAAGGTTGACTAAACCGCTTCGTCGAAAAGTGGGATCTGAACGAGGTCAATCAGAGTTTGAGGAAATAAGCTGGGAAGAAGCTTTAACAACAATTGCTGAACGATTAAAGGGAATACGTGAAACTGACCCGAAAAAGTTTGCGTTTTACACCGGTCGTGATCAAATGCAGGCATTAACGGGTCTCTTCGCCAAACAGTTTGGTACGCCAAATTATGCGGCCCACGGTGGTCTTTGTTCGGTCAATATGGCTGCCGGTATGATTTATACCATTGGTGGTTCTTTCTGGGAGTTTGGTGGGCCCGATCTGGAGCGATCCAAGCTATTCGTCATGTTAGGGACCGCAGAAGACCATCACTCGAATCCGATGAAAATTGCTCTGGCGAAATTCAAACGAAATGGCGGGAAATTCATTTCCGTCAATCCTATTCGAACTGGCTACGCGGCAATTGCTGATGAATGGGTACCCATCAAACCCGGAACAGACGGTGCTTTTATTCTCGCCATCATTCACGAATTAATCAGTCAGGGGCTCTATGATCGGGACTTTTTACTGCGATACACCAATTCGCCTGATCTGGTTAATGTTAATACTGAAAGCGATGATTTTGGTCTCTTTCTGCGATCGGAAATGGAAACTAAGAAAACCTGTGTAGAACCCGAAAATAAGATGTGGTGGGACAGGAATCAGGAAAAAGCCGTTAAATCGCATAGCAAAGATGCTGACCCGCGACTAATGGGAATATTTGAACTGGAAGATGGGACTGTCGTAAAACCGGGATTCCAGCTGCTAAAAGAAAGGGTTGAAGAATATACCCCGGAGTGGGCTGCAGGAATTACTGGCATATCAGCATCAGATATTCGAAGAATTGCCCATGAAATTGGGATTACTGCACGCGATGAGAAAATTGAATTTCCGATACAGTGGACCGATGCCTGGGGAGAAGATCATGACTCGGTAACGGGTAACCCGGTTTCGTTCCATGCGATGCGAGGACTTGCGGCACATTCCAATGGTTTTCAATCCATTCGAGCATTAGCAATACTGATGTCATTATTAGGGACGATTGATCGTCCCGGTGGCTTTCGGCATAAAGCTCCATTTCCTCGCCCGATCCCGCCTTGCGCTAAACCGCCTAAAAGCCCAGATGCAGTGCAACCGGGAGCGCCTTTGGATGGAATGCCGCTTGGATTCCCTGCTGATCCTGAAGATTTGTTTGTTGATGAGAACGGTGGGCCAGTTCGTCTTGACAAGGGGTTTTCATGGGAATATCCGCTGTCGGTCCATGGTTTGATGCATAACGCTATTACCAATGCCTGGAAAGGAGACCCCTATCCAATCGATACGATGATGTTATTCATGGCGAATATGGCCTGGAATTCATCGATGAATACCAGTCGTGTCCGTGAAATGCTGGTCGATAAAAATGAAGATGGCGAGTACAAAATTCCGTTTCTCATCGTTTGTGATGCCTTTCATTCCGAAACGATCGCATTTGCTGATATTGTCCTGCCGGATACCACCTATCTGGAACGATACGATGCTATGTCGATGCTGGATCGACCGATATCAGAGTTTGAAGGTCCGGTTGATTCAGTTCGCGTTCCTGTTGTACCGCCCAAAGGCGATTGCCGTCCGTTTCAGGATGTTATCGTCGAACTAGCAGGCCGATTGAAGTTACCCCGATTTATGAATCAGGACGGATCCCGAAAGTTTGAAAATTATAAGGATCTGGTCATAAATTACGAAACTGAACCGGGTTCCGGTATCGGCTTCCTGGCGGGTTGGCGAGGCAAAGGCGGTGAAAAGTTTATGCGCGGTGAACCGAACCCGAATCAATGGGAAATGTACGCCAAAAATAATTGTGTTTATCAGTATCACTTGCCGAAATCGTTTCAATATATGCGCAACTGGAACCGAGGCTACTTGAATTGGGCTCAGGATCACGGATTGATTCGATATACCGATCCGATCAATATTCATATTTACTCTGAAGTACTGCAAAAATTCAGACTGGCAGCTGAAGGTAAACGCAAGGGACGCCAACCGCCAGATCATCTGCGTGATCGAGTTAAAACGCATTTTGATCCGTTACCGTTTTATTCCGAACCCCTTGAATCACAGTTGGTCGACAAAATGAAGTATCCGCTTAATGCGGTAACCCAGCGGCCGATGGCAATGTATCATTCCTGGGATTCTCAAAATGCCTGGTTACGACAAATCCACGCACATAACTATCTTTTCGTGAATCCTATCGTGGCCCGGCAGAATGGCTTTGATGACGGTGACTGGATCTGGATAGAGTCGATTCACGGTAAGGTGCGCTGCATGTGCCGGTTTAGCGAAGCTGTTGAGCCGGGCACTGTCTGGACCTGGAATGCAATTGGCAAGGTTTCGGGCAGTTGGGCGCTTGACCCTAAAGCGAACGAATCGCAAAAAGGGTTTTTACTCAATCATCTGATTAGCGAAGAGTTACCCGCCGATAAAAATAATCAAATATTTTCCAACTCGGATCCTGTAACAGGGCAGGCTGCCTGGTATGACGT
This sequence comes from Gammaproteobacteria bacterium, assembly GCA_047639625.1. Taxonomy (GTDB): domain Bacteria; phylum Pseudomonadota; class Gammaproteobacteria. The sequence continues at coordinate 13,963 of JBLIOG010000010.1, read as the reverse complement.
GCGTGTTCGGGTTTATCGTGCTGATGATCAGGAAGATAAAGTGACTTTCCCTCAATTTGACACGCAGAAGAAGGTACCAGGTATGGAAGGTCTACGTGGCAAATGGCAGGCATTTCGAAGCGGATTAAAGTGAGGATAAAACCATGACTCAACTAGCACTCGTCATTGATTTAAATACCTGCGTTGGATGCCATGCCTGTGTCACCACATGTAAAGAGTGGAATACATCCGGTGAAGCAGGGCCGATGGTCGATAAAAATCCCTATGGAGCCGAGCCAACTGGAACCTTTTTTAATCGTGTTCAAACTTTTGAGGTTGGTATTTTTCCAAATACTCAAACAGTCCATTTCCCTAAATCCTGCTTACATTGTGAAGATCCTCCCTGTGTGCCGGTGTGTCCGACCGGGGCGAGTTATAAGCGACCCGAAGACGGCATTGTGCTGGTTGACTATGATAAGTGTATAGGTTGTGAATATTGCGCCTGGGCTTGTCCTTACGGTGCGCGTGAAATTGATGAACAGCAGAAAGTCATGAAAAAGTGTACGCTCTGTGTCGATAGAATTTATGATCAGGAATTGCCCGAAGCAGAACGTAAACCCATTTGCGTTTTGTCATGTCCGACTGGGGCACGTATATTCGGTGACGTGCATGATCCGGAATCGGAGGCGTCGATAGCGATTAGTGAATCAGGGGGCTATAAGCTCATGCCTGAGTGGGGTACTGAACCCGCTAATCAATATCTACCAAGACGAAAAACCAAAATTACCGTGCATGAAGAAGATTTGATGCGTAGTGATAATCCATTAAATAAAGAAGATCGCAAGTATCGGTTACCGACTACCCGAACCACGCTTGACGATTCGACATCCTGGTAAGTCGCTATGAAACCAGCCTTCTCGGTCATTTTTCTAACCACATTAATCGGTGCTGGTCAGGGTTTATTTCTGGCTTATTTTTGTGTCGAAGTACTCCAGTTCTTAAATATTATCGAAATCGAAAGTATCAAAGGCGCTAGTGTGGCAAGTGCCGGGAGTCTGATTTTGTTGATTGCGGGTTTAATTGCGTCCTTTTTTCATCTAGGTCACCCTGAACGTGCCTGGCGCGCTGCCGCAATGTGGAGAACATCCTGGTTATCCCGAGAAGTTATTGTGCTTCCGGTAGTGATGTTATTGATTACGATTTATACCGTGTTAAAACATATTGATAATCCAACCATTTTGTTTTTGCTCGCTGATGATCGAGCAATAAGCCTGTCTATTGTCATCGGATTTTTGGCCTGTATCTTCATAATCGTCCTCTACATTTGCACGGCGATGATATATGCCTGTCTAAAATTTTTACGTCAGTGGCATTCACCCTTGACTGTCATAAATTTTCTTTTAATGGGTTTGGCCTCTGGATGTACATTGGCGACTTTAATTGCCAGCCAGTTAGACCCATTGCTCATTAGCTTTTTTGCCAACTGGGCCATTGCGCTTAGCTTTCTGGCGCTGTTGTTCCGGTTTTTATCAATTCGCAGAAACAGAAGTTTGAAAAGCCCTTCGACTCTTCAATCTGCGATTGGCATTCATCATCCAAATATAAGGCAGTTGGCTCAGGGAGCGATGGGCGGGAGTTTTAATACGCGAACCTTTATTCACACTTATGGTGCTTCGGTCGTATTGATTGCCCGGCGATATTTTCTTATAGCGGCTTTTATTGCCCCGATAATATTACTCACAGCTATTGAGGAAGGTGCCTTGATATTGGGTATATTGGCTGCAGTAGTTCAGTTCAGTGGTTTGCTGGTTGAGCGCTGGTATTTTTTTATAGAAGCCGAGCATCCACAAAATCTTTATTATCAAATGATATCCTGACGGATGCCGATGATCTAATCCGGTCTTACCAGATTAGATCATCGGGAATTTGGTAATCAGCGTAGTCATCATTTTGGGGAGATTCTATCTCGCCGATTTGATCGTATATTAAAACGCGGGTTTCATTTCGCGTTCGAATTTTTTCGGCAGTTGCACCCGGTACAAGCTCGTATCGACCTTCGATTCTAGCCATGCCCAATTTCCCATCAATTATATCCTGCCGCATTTTTGGGTTGACATATAGACGTCTGACCTTGCCACGATGATCAAAGTTGTAGACTAACTCGCATTGTTTGTCGCGCTTTATCAGGTTATCGGTAATTAACTTGTCAATCTCTAGAGAAATCGCGCGATTTTTAATCTGAATTTGTTTCTTTTCGTTGAGTGCCCGATCTTTGGCAGTTTTCTCATCGGTTACTTTTTTTGCAGCAAGTTGAGCCGGATCCAATTCAACCGGTGCTTTCCGATTATGGCGTTTTACCTTATTTTTGCGATTTTTGTCCCGATTAACTTTGTCGACTTGCTGTTTGCTGACAACACCTGCTTTGAGCAGTTGTTCCTGAAATGGATTGTTCATGAAATATTCGATGGGTTTTCGGTATGGGAAATGTAGCCCGAGCGGATAATTTTTTCAACTATCCTGTTAGTTATCTAACGATCAATTCCTGTCCTAAATGGGTCGGATTCGATTTAAGAGTCATTGCGATAATGTTTTGACAGGTTTCAATGTGTCATAATAATTTTATGAATGTTTGGGTGTTAGCGAACTTGTGCTGATTGCTTAGGTCTAGTTTTACCTGAATATAGAAAAAATCGCACCAGGTCAAAAAGATGATAAAAATCAAAAAGCATTGGGAAATATCTGAATCCGAAGTTACGCCAGAACCGATATATCAACAACGACGGGCAATAATGAAGGCGTCTGGACTACTCGGTTCTGCCTTGTTACTAAACCCCCTCTCCAGTGTTATGGCCTCTTTACCTATTGGCGAATATCAGAAAAAAGCAATTTCAATAGATGATGAGTTGACCCCCGAAGAAGATGCCACCAGTTATAACAACTTTTATGAATTTGGCACCGATAAATCCGATCCGGCCAAGCGTTCCAAAAAATTTAATACCGATGACTGGACTATTACCGTGTCCGGGGAATGCGAAAAGCCCGGTGAGTTTGCGCTCGAAGATCTGGTAAAACCACATACTATTGAGGAGCGTATTTATCGGTTAAGATGTGTCGAACGCTGGTCAATGGTCATTCCCTGGTTAGGCGTACCTTTGGCTTCAATATTAAAAGAATTTAAACCTACCTCGAAAGCAAAATATGTTGCTTTCAAAACCCTGCTTGACCCTAGGCAGATGCCCGGCCAAAATCGATCCGTTCTTCGATGGCCCTATCGCGAAGGTTTGCGGATTGACGAAGCAATGCACCCGCTGTCTTTGGTGGCCGTTGGGATGTACGGCAAAACTATGCCGAATCAGAATGGAGCGCCTGTCCGATTAGTTATCCCCTGGAAATATGGGTATAAGAGTATCAAGTCAATAGTAAGCATCGAATTTACTGAAGATCAACCACAAACCTCCTGGAATATGTCTTCCTCGCGTGAATATGGTTTTTATTCGAATGTTAATCCTGAGGTTGATCACCCAAGATGGTCGCAGGCGAAGGAACGTCGTATTGGCGAGTTTTTCAAAAGAGATACATTGATGTTCAATGGATATGAAGAAGAAGTTGCCGAACTTTATGATGATATGGATTTAAGGATTAACTATTAATGTTGTAAAAACCATTCTAAAGTCGGGTTTGGCAAAACCGACAGTATTTCTCATTTGCCTTGTTCCGATGCTGTTACTTGTCTGGAAAGCCTTTTGGGGGGGGTTAGGCGCTAATCCAGTTGAGGTGATTACCCACAATACCGGAGAGTGGGCATTAAGGTTTTTGCTTATAATGCTGATCATTAGTCCATTGCGTAAATGGACAGGGCTTGGTTCATGGTTGAAATTCAGAAGAATGTTGGGGTTATATAGTTTTTTTTACGGATTTTGCCATTTTCTGGTCTGGTTTATTGCGGACCATTCAGCCGATGTTTCAGCAATGATTGAGGATGTGATAGAACGGCCTTATATAACGTTCGGCTTTTTGGCATTGGTGATAATGATTCCCCTCGCTGTTACTTCAAATAAATGGATGGTCAGAGTTTTAGCCCGGCGATGGAATCAGTTACACAAGTTAACCTATGCTGTGGTGGTTTTAGGCATTCTGCATTACCTCTGGTTGGTTAAAGCGGATTATCTGGAGGCCGGTATCTATGCTGTTCTGGCTACAGGGTTACTTTCACTTCGTTATTTTCAATCGAGCCCTCGACGAACTGTGGGTCAATCTACCTAATAAAATTTGATCTAGATTTTTTTGCTTTCTGCATGAATGTTACTGTGGGTTCGCGCTAAAAAATACGGTAGCATGCGACTAGATTATCTTAAATTACATGACTCGAATAATAGGGGAATCTTCATGAAACATTATCAAATGTATATCGATGGTGAATGGTGCGATAACGCCAATGGTGACGTGCTTGAATCCATTAATCCGGCTACAGGGGAAGTTTGGGCAACCGCCGCTATTGCCGGTGAAGCCGAAGTTAATCGGGCGGTCGAGGCCGCTGACCGTGCGATGACCACCGGACCATGGGCAAAGATGACAGCAACTCAACGTGGCAGGATGTTGCGTCGCCTCGGAGACCTGGTAGCCCAGAATTCTGAAAATTTAGGTAGTATCGAAACGATCGACAGCGGAAAGCTGGCAAAAGAAACCCGGGCTCAGACAGGCTATGTCTCTGACTATTATTATTACTATGCCGGTTTGGCTGACAAAATTCAGGGTGCAACACTACCCATAGATAAACCGGACATGCATGTCTTCACTAAACGTGTCCCCATCGGCGTAGTGGCTGCTGTTGTACCCTGGAATGCCCAGATGTTTCTGACTGCCACAAAAGTGGGGCCTGCATTGGCTGCTGGCAATGCCGTCGTGTTAAAGGCATCAGAAATGGCACCGGCGCCAATGTTCGAGTTCGCCAAAATCGTAGAAGAAGCTGGATTTCCGCCAGGCGTCATCAATATTATTACCGGTTATGGCGAACCCTGCGGACGATTATTAACCAGTCATCCTAAAGTGGCACGGATTGCCTTTACTGGAGGCCCGGAAACTGCGCGACATATTGTTCGAAATAGTGCTGAAAACTTTGCCGTTGTGACGCTCGAATTAGGGGGCAAATCTCCGATCCTGGTCTTTGATGATGCAGATTTTGAAAGTGCTATAAATGGTGTGATTGCGGGTAACTTTGGAGCCGCCGGTCAAAGTTGTGTTGCGGGATCACGCGTATTTATTCAGAATAATATAAGAGAGAAATTTCTCGATAAACTGGTTGAACGAGCCAGTCAAATTGTCATTGGTGATCCACTTGCAGACGATACTCAAGTTGGCCCTCTGGCAACACAGGCTCAATACGATCATATTATTGAATCAATCGGTGATGCTGTTTCTGAAGGTGCCAAACTTTTGTTTGGCGGCACCCGTCCCGATGGGTTTGATTCGGGCTGGTATATCACTCCTGCGATCCTGGATTGCCCCAATCAGGATGTCCGTACGGTTAGAGAAGAAATGTTTGGACCTGTATTATCTGCGCTTGGATTTGATACTGAAGAAGAGGCGATTGAAATGGCGAATGCCAATGAATTTGGCCTCGGCTCTGGAATTTTTACCAAAGATATCGCAAGAGCATTACGCCTTTCCGATGCGATTCAATCGGGAATAGTCTGGATTAATACCTATCGGGCTATTTCGCCAATCGCGCCTTTTGGTGGTTTTAAAAATAGCGGTTCAGGACGCGAGGCTGGCATAGATACAATTAACGATTATACACGAACCAAGACGGTCTGGATTAATACGTCTACCGAGCCCATGGCCAACCCATTTATCATGCGCTAACGTTGTTTCAGGATGCCGACGGGTGACGAACGGATAACTGTTTTTTCTACGGATTGTTCATGGATGAACAGCTGTTAATGAAACTGGGTTTCAGCCCTAAGGGTGTCGGCATTGCGAGTTTCGAACATTTTGGATTACGAATTGGCGCTCGAGCAAGGCTTGTCAGTGCCGATTCCGAAACCAGTTGGGGAACGGTTATAAAACTGTTTCCTGACGAAATCAAAAAACTATACTCGAATAAATCATTCATCGATTACCAACCCGTTGATGTCAATGTTCGACTCGAAACGGGTGAATTAAAAGATGCTATTAGTTATTTACTGCCAGCTAATGCGTTAGCTGGCAGTAATCTTGAATATGCCGTTAATCTGCGAATCACGGCGCATAAAGTTGGCTTACCCACTGAAGCCATTGAGACCATTGAAAATTGGACAGTCAATCGGGAATCTGATTTTTAGTTAAATTGTTGTCCATACCAATAGGCGAACTTTCCAACACTGGGTTCGAGTGCTCCAAATCTTCCAGCCTGAGCAAACGGTGAGGCTAAACCAGTTTGCTGTTTTTCAAGAAAAGGTAAATCCTCGGCAACGGCTGCATCGATACGTTTATAGTAATGGCTGACACGTTCGTCAAAGTCATCTAACGCTGTTGCTGCTGCTGGAAAGGCGATAGTTTGTATAATATGACTCCGGTCCGCATTAATAGGAAATGCCTGGTAAATCCACATCGAATCCTGCGACAAAGCATAGGTGATGTTGGGATAAATCCAGGTATATCGAGTTCCCAGGCGAAATCGGCCTGTTAAAGTATCAACTGTGGGCAAAGCTTTTGTCTGACTATCTGCCATCAGGGCCGCATTCCCGGCTGTTTCGCCAAATTGTGTTGTGTAATTTCCAGTTACTTCGTCTACCGGTTCGGGTTCTGGATAAAGCCAGTTTATCGAATCGGGATGAACTGAGGGCAGATGGTAATATTCGTTAAATACTTCAATAAAGGTTTTCCAGTTACAGTTAACTTCGAATTCCCGACATCGAGTGGTTTTGAAATTGGACAGGTCCCATTCAGAATGAAGCTGATCGAAGTCACCCAGATAATTATCAATACTTCGATCGTCGCCCCCGAGATTAACAAAGGCAAACCCTAGCCGAATCTCGGTTTGGAATTCCATCAAACCATTTTCCGTGGGATCAAAATCCGTTATATTTTCCATTCGAGGATATACCTTTAATTGTCCATCTAGATCGTAAGTCCACCAATGGAACGGACATTTTATTTTTTTACAGGTGCCGTTGCCGTCGAGTAAGGTGCTGCCGCGATGTCGGCAAGTGTTGGAAAACGTCTTGAGTTGATTGTTTCCATTGCGGATCACTATGAGTGGCATGCCGACAATTTCGATCGCAGAATATTGTCCAATCTCAATCCAGCGATCGGCGCGTCCCAATGGAAGCCAACCGCGATGAAATAAATGAGATTTTTCGATTTTTAGAAAGTCATCACTGCTGTAACAGGTGGGTGGAATTCCCAAAGTTCTATTTAGATCTGGCTTTATGTTAGTTAATTGCTGGAATATTTGCTCGAACATTAATTATCCTCTGTTTACATTATTTCAGTAAGCTGGCCTACCGGGCCGCAAATTGAGTGGCTATTCTGCTGCTTTTGGAGCCCCGACGGGTGGCGAATCGGAGTGCTTCAGAACGGGCATTGCTGGTCATTTCAAGGTTTATTTCCTTTAGAGGCGGCTCGATAACCATCAGATATCGATCCTGCTTAAACGGGTGGAAAGAAAGCCACTGGTCAGACAGGGATGCCTTTTCTTCGATTGAGGCACTCGGATGCAATTGACCTTCGACCATTCTACAGTCCAGGTTATATTTTGTACCTTCAGGCATTAAGTGGCATCGATTCGACGTTTAATTAAATTGTCCAGATCTGGCAAGGTCTATACTCCCAGTTTTTTGTATTTAATTCGTTGAGGTTGGTTCGCAGATTGCCCCATACGCTGTTTTCGATGGGTATCGTATTCAGTGTAATTTCCTTCATAGGCGTAGACTTCGCTGTCGCCTTCAAAGGCTAATATGTGGGTTGCAATTCGGTCAAGAAACCAGCGATCGTGGGATACCACAACAACACAACCGGGGAAATCAAGAATGGCATCCTCTAGTGCTCGTAGCGTTTCAATATCAAGATCATTGGTCGGTTCGTCGAGCAATAAAAGGTTTCCACCACTTTTAATCAGTTTGGCCAGATGAAGCCGGTTCCTTTCGCCCCCGGATAAATTTTTCACAAATTTCTGTTGAGCTGCACCCCTGAAGTTGAAACGAGAAACATACGCTCTAGAAGGGACTTCATAAGTGCCGACTATGATATTGTCGAGACCATCGGATAATTCTTCCCAAACGGTTTTACTTCCATCGAGATCATCGCGGGATTGATCAACGTAAGCAATTTTAACTGTTTCACCAATTTTGATCTGACCTTCGTCAAGGCTTTCCTGTTCGGTGATGATTTTAAACAGAGTTGATTTGCCGGCACCGTTCGGTCCGACAATACCAACGATTCCGCCACGGGGTAGTTTGAATTCGAGATTTTGATAGAGTAGTTTGTCTCCGTAGGCTTTGCGTCCGCCTTCTATTTCTACTACAACATCTCCCAGTCTTGGTCCAGGGGGAATATAAAGTTCATGAGTTTCCGATCGTTTTTGATATTCCTGCGAAGAGAGTTCTTCAAAACGTTTTAGTCGGGATTTACTTTTAGACTGACGGCCTTTGGGATTTGAATTAACCCATTCGAGCTCTGCCTTCATCGATTTTTGTCGGGCTTTTTCTGAACGATCTTCATGTTCTAGACGTTTTTGCTTCTGGTCAAGCCAGGATGAATAATTACCCTGCCAGGGAATTCCATGGCCGCGATCCAGTTCTAGAATCCAGCCTGCAACATTGTCCAGAAAATAACGATCATGGGTGACGGCCACTACAGTACCCTCAAAATCTTGCAAAAAACGTTCGAGCCAGGCCACAGATTCGGCATCAAGGTGGTTGGTCGGTTCATCAAGAATAAGCATGTCTGGATTAGAAAGGAGCAACCTGCAAAGAGCGACTCGTCGACGTTCGCCTCCCGATAGATGTTTGACCTCGGCATCCCAGGGGGGAAGGCGCAGGGCATCAGCGGCAATTTCCAGTTTTCGATCAAGTTCCCAGGCACCAGCAGCATCAATTTTTTCCTGCAGCTCCGCCTGCCGAACAAACAAGTCATTCATTTCATCATCTGTCATCGGTTCGCAGAATTTCATGCTTACTTCGTTAAACTCATCCAGTATTGCTTTGGTTTCTGCAACACCCAGTTCAACATTTCCTCTAACCGTTAAACTATCGTCGAGTTCGGGTTCCTGCGCGAGGTAGCCAATTTTGATGCCGGTTTGTGGTCTGGCTTCTCCGGTATGTTCGGTATCAACGCCGGCCATGATTTTAAGGAGCGTAGATTTACCTGAGCCGTTATATCCGAGTACTCCAATTTTTGCACCCGGGAAAAAGTTTAATGAAATATCTTTAAGAATTTCAGTTTGAGGTGGAACGACTTTGCCTACGCCGCTCATCGTGTAAATATACTGTGCCATTCAGATCTTAAACCCGATAAATAAAGTGTCCGTATTCTATCTTGACTAGAGAACGGAGTGGAAGCTCTGGAAGGTATTTGTTAGGTTTGAATTGTCAAATCGTGGTTATTGATTAGATAAATATGCTTATACCCACAAAAATCTGACATTTTGATCAATGACAATACAATTCATTAAAAGGTTTGAGTAATAGTGATCGAAAAATCGGTACACTAGTGGCGATTCGCAACACATCAGCTATTATAGAACTTGCAATAAAACAGACGCTTAGCGGGAATTTCAATAATGAACATGAAACAAATGCAGCAAGATAGTTACCTTTATGGGAGCAATGCTGTATTCATCGAGGAACTCTATAGTCAATACCTCGAAAATGAGAATAGCGTTGATGCAAATTGGCGCGAATGGTTTTCATCATTGAAAAATGGATCAGATGTTGAAGATCAGGATCATCTTGCCATTCAGGAGCAAATAAAAGCGGCAGTACTTAATAAGAAAATTGTTGGCGTAGTTGTGAATTCGGTTCAACAAGCGCACCAGGCGAAACAGGTTTCGGTGCTACAGCTAATCAATGCCTATCGCTTTAAGGGGCATAGAAAAGCCAAACTTGATCCTTTAAGCCTCACTGTTGTGCCAACCATAAAAGATCTTACCCTCGAAGGCCATAATCTGGGTGAGGGTGACCTCGATACTATATTTAATTCGGGATCGCTGTTTGGCGTCGATGATTTACCGTTGCGAGCAATAATTGATCGACTCGAAAAAACTTACTGTGGAACCCTGGCATCTGAATACATGTATATAGAAGATGTGGCGCAGAAGCGGTGGATACAGGTTCAACTCGAAACCAGTTTATCAACTCCAGATTTTAAAGAAGGTAGAAGATATCGAATTCTCGATCGGGTTATTGCCGCCGAGAATCTTGAAAAGTATCTTCATACTCGCTATATCGGCCAAAAGAGATTTTCTCTGGAAGGCGGTGAATCGTTGATTCCCTTGCTGGATCGTATGATTCAACAGGCAGGCGTCTCAGAAACTCACGAAATGGTTATTGGGATGGCGCACCGCGGTCGACTCAATGTTTTAACCAATATCTTCGGAAAAATGCCAGCCGATTTGTTTGATGAATTTGAAGGTAACGTCGATGTCGATGAACGTTTTAACTATGACGTTAAATACCATCAGGGATTTTCATCTGACATTTATACCGATTCGGGTCCAATGCACCTCGCACTAGCATTTAACCCTTCTCATCTTGAAATTGTTGATCCGGTTGTCGAGGGTTCGGTTCGAGCGCGTCAGCATCGTTTGAAGGGTCGCAAAACCAAGGACGTTTTACCCGTATTAATACACGGCGATGCAGCATTTGCCGGGCAGGGCGTCGTCATGGAGACCTTTAGTATGTGTAAAACACGGGGTTATAAAACCGGTGGAACCATACATATTATCGTTAACAATCAAATTGGCTTTACAACCAGTAATCCACGGGATGTGCGTTCTACCTTATATTGTACAGAAATAGCACGAATGGTTTCAGCACCCATATTTCATGTTAATGGGGATGATCCGGAAGCTTGTGTCTATATTGCTGAACTCGCCATTAAGTTTAGAGAAACATTTCAGCAAGATGTTGTCATCGACATGATTTGTTATCGCCGGTATGGGCATAATGAAGCTGACGAACCTGCGGTTACTCAGCCTAAAATGTACCATGCTATCCGTAATCATTCTCGACTCGTTGACTTGCATGCACAAAGACTTATTGACGAAGGATTCACGACCCGCGAAAAAGTGAATCAAATGATTGCTGATTATCGGCGAGCCCTTGAAGAAGGCGGGGCCGTGGCACTTAATGTCATTTCTGGCCTCGAGCGACCCGCAGCGAGAGATTGGCAAGGTGTGAAAGACGGAGATGTTAACCAGACATCTGGAACAGGGGTTGATAAAGAAACGGTTGTTAGCCTAGCTACAAAGATGAATACCTTGCCGGATGGATTTGAAATTCATCATCGTGTGAAGAAAATAGTCGATAATCGCGAGAAAATGATTCAGGGCGAAATATCCTGTGATTGGGGGTTTGCCGAAAATCTGGCCTACGCCACTTTGTTAAATGATGACTTCAATATCAGAATTTCGGGACAGGATTGCGAGCGGGGCACTTTTTTCCATCGCCACGCCGCATTTCATGAACAAACAACGGGTAAAGTCTACAAACCTTTGAAACACCTTTCGGAAGATCAACCCCGATTTGAAGTTATCAACTCGTTTCTTTCAGAAGAAGCGGTGCTTGGATTTGAATATGGTTATGCCTCCACAGATCCTAAGACACTGGTAGTTTGGGAGGCTCAGTTTGGTGATTTTGCAAATGGAGCACAGGTTGTCATTGATCAATTTATCAGTTCCGGTGAGGTCAAGTGGGGTCGTCTCAATAGTCTTGTTATGTTATTGCCTCATGGTTATGAAGGCCAGGGACCCGAACACTCTTCAGCCCGAATGGAGCGCTATCTTGAACTTTGCGCCCAGCATAATATGCGTGTCACTATACCGACGCTTCCGTCTCAAATTTATCACCTGTTACGCAGCCAAATGGTTTGTAATTTTAGAAAACCATTAATTGTTATGAGCCCTAAAAGCTTACTAAGACATGAAGGTGCTGTTTCTCCATTGTCAGAATTTACGGATGGGGAATTCAAAAAAGTCCTTGCGGAAACGGATGATATTGATAATGATAAAGTTAAACGATTAATCGTTTGTTGCGGAAAGATTTATTACAAATTGCATCAGGTTCGAAAAGAAACTTACGATGAAACGACCGCGATCATTAGAGTCGAACAATTGTATCCCTTCCCTAAAGATGATCTGCAGACGATTCGCGATCTTTATCCTAATTTGGGATCAGTTGCCTGGTGTCAGGATGAACCTCGTAACCAGGGTGCCTGGCGCGAATTCAAAAGCCGCATGAATGAAACCTTTGCACCCCTGACCGTGCAGTTTGCCGGTCGAATATCATCGGCTTCACCTGCCGTTGGTTATATGGCTCTGCATCTTGAACAGGAAGTTCGGCTGGTGAAAGATGCATTTGAATTATAAATTCCTGAAAAATTTCGATCGAATAGCCCACTTCTTATTAAAATTGAATACGCCTGTTTGGAGTAAAACATGCAAGTAGAAATCAAAGTACCGGCATTACCGGAATCTGTCACAGAAGGTACTCTAGGTGAGTGGCATAAAAAAATAGGTGATCAGATCGTTGCTGACGAGAATATAGTCGATCTTGAAACTGATAAAGTGGTACTCGAAATTGTAGCTACTTCTGCCGGTGTACTCGAATCAATGTTGTTTGAAACAGGTGCAACTGTTAAAGATGGCGATATTCTTGGCGTTCTCAATACGGAAATGGGGGCAAAAGAAGAAACCTCCTCGAGTGCAGAAACTAGTTCAGCCGATAAAGTTGCGGGTCCTGCAGCCCGAAAAGCGATGTCTGCAAACAATGTTTCAGTCGACGACGTTGAGGGCAGCGGTAATAAAGGACGCGTGACTAAACAGGATGTCTTCGATCATGTTGAAAAGGCTACCCCTCCTCCTGCACCGCCTGTCTCTAAACCTGCTCCTGTGCCGCCCTCTGTGCCAATATCTGAAAATTCTGGTGATCATCGAAATGATCGGCGGGTACCCATGAGTCGACTGCGATCAAAGGTCGCAGAACGGTTGAAGCTGGCTCAAAATTCCGCGGCCCTTTTAACGACTTTTAATGAAGTTAATTTAAAGCCTATGATGGATGCCAGAGCGAGTTATAAAGATAGTTTTGAGAAAACGCATGGTGTCAAACTCGGAATGATGTCGTTTTTCACCCGCGCATCGGTTGAAGCTCTAAAACGATTCCCCGCTGTCAATGCTTCGATCGATGGCAGCGATATTGTTTATCACGATTATTTTGATATCGGTATTGCGGTCAGTTCTGAACGTGGACTGGTTGTTCCCATCTTGAGAGATGCAGACCAACTAAGCTATGCTGATATCGAAAAACAAATTCGGGCAATGGGCGAACGCGCGCAAAGCGGGAAACTCGGTATCGATGAATTAACCGGTGGAACTTTTAGTATAACAAACGGTGGTATTTTCGGTTCGATGCTATCAACGCCTATATTAAATCCCCCGCAATCAGCAATTCTGGGCATGCATTCGATACAACAGCGCGCCGTCGTGATTGATGGGGAAATTGTGATTCGACCAATGATGTACCTCGCGCTGACTTATGATCATCGTATTATCGACGGAAAAGATGCGGTACAGTTTTTAGTAACGATTAAAAATGTCCTTGAAGATCCAAATCGACTCCTGCTAGCGATCTAAATTCAGATGTTTTTGCTGGCGCTTAATTTATGGAGAATTGAGCGCTAAATAGTTGGTTAATTTGGAAGGTATTCATCGAATTGATTGATCTATACCTGTTTCTCCTGATGTTTAATCGTCTTACTAATCATCGATCGATATAACACTAGTCGAAAG
>JBLIOG010000009.1:0-38418 GCA_047639625.1 Gammaproteobacteria bacterium | reverse complement strand
TTTTCATGCCAGAAAAACTCCGATTGGGTACAGGAATTGATGTAAGTCTGTAGAGGGCGTCGCATCATCAGGTATATCTTTTTAAAAGGCCTTGAACATCAAGTATAATCGCAATGTTGCCATCACCTGTAATGGTGGACCCTGCCAGGCCAGGAAGCCCGTGTAGCATGGCACCCAAAGGCTTAATTACAACTTCTTCTTGCCCTATGACCTGATCGACCACAAGACCAACCATCGAATGCGCAACCTGCACCATGATCACCTGCGGCGAATCGCCTTGTGGTTCATCCGGCTCGGAACCGTTCAATAGCCAATTACGCAGATAAAATAGAGGGGGCGCTTTACCTCGATTTAACACTACTTTACGACCATCAACGACACTGGTTTTTTTGGAACTCAATTCGAAAATTTCATTAACATTAGATAAAGGTAATGCAAACTTTCGACTACCTAACTGAACCATTAGAGTTGGTAGTATCGCAAGCGTCAATGGAACTTTGATTTTAAGTTGGGTACCTTTACCAATTTCGGAACTAATATCAATGGTGCCATTTAACTGGGTGATCTTGGTTTTGACAACATCCATTCCAACACCCCGACCCGACACGTCACTAATTTCGTCTTTGGTACTCAGGCCAGGCATAAATATCAAGTCAAAACAATCTTTGTCATCAAGACGTGATGCAGATTCCGCGTCCATCAACCCTTTTTTGACTGCATTATTACGAAGTACTTCGGGGTCCATACCGGCGCCATCATCTGTAATTGAAAGTAAGATGTGATCGCCTTCCTGTTGGGCTGCCAGTATGACAGTCCCTTCCCTCGGCTTCCCAGCCATTTCTCTTACATCCGGGGTCTCTATTCCATGGTCAACCGAGTTGCGGACTAGATGGACCAACGGATCTGCCAGCGCCTCAACCAGGTTCTTATCGAGGTCAGTTTCTTCACCTACCATTTCGAGATTAACTTCTTTTTTCAAACTACGAGCCAGATCGCGAACAACTCGAGGAAAGCGTCCAAATACTTTTTTGACCGGTTGCATCCGAGTTTTCATAACGGCTGACTGCAGATCGACCGTCACAACATCGAGGTTTGATATTGCCTTGTGGACACGCTCATCTTCAAAAGTATCTTTTAGAGTGTTTAACCGATTTCGGGCAAGCACCAGCTCACCCACTAGATTCATAATGTCATCTAACCGGGCAGTATCCACGCGCACCGTGGATTCAGCCTGCGATTGTTTTTTGACCGGAGGTTGCGATGCCACTTTGGGCGCACTCACTGCCATCTGTTTGACAGGCTGACGCTCATCTGGAGCCGGCGGCGGACTAGTCACAATATCGGGTTCAGACGGTGCCTTTGCAGCAGCATCTTCTGTGCCAGGCCCCTTACCTTGTCCGTGAATATTATCTAACAGGTTTTCAAATTCATCGTCACTAATATCGTCTGATGAGGGCGTTGATTGAGATTTTTTCGAAGATTTATCACCAGTAGGTGGTTCAATCGCCGCTGATGAATTTTTATTACCGTGCAGACTGTCTAATAAGGCCTCAAACTCGTCTTCACTAATGTCGTCGGACGGCGGTTCCGCTTGACCAAAAGTTTCATTAGTAGAAATTCCACCAGCCGGTGAATTACTCTGTAGGGCATCCAGAAGCGCTTCGAACTCATCATCAGTAATATCTTTATCCCCTCCAACAAAGTCTTTTCCGGCCACCGTCGCAGGTTCTTTGACAAACGATACTGGAGATTCACCAACCGCGGCATCAGGTATTTCTGGAGGTACATCTTCTATTGGGCTTTCTCCCTCAACCTCTGGAATCTCCAGGTCAAATTGACCCTTTTGAATATTTTCAAGACTCAACAGTAAATCGCTCGCAGCTGCGGCTGGGTCTATCGCAGCTCGCAACTCTTCGAACATTCTATTAACTTCATCGAGCACCCGTAAAAACACGTCCATGATATGCGAATTGAGCGACAATTCCTGATTGCGCAGCATGTTGAACACATCTTCAGATTTATGACAGACTTCCACAAGATTGGTTAAAGCCAGAAAACTTCCCCCACCTTTTATCGTGTGGAAACCTCTGAAAATAGAATTAAGCAAATCACTGTTATCGGGAGATTGTTCGAGATCAACCAACTGTTCATTCAGCTGTTCGAGTATTTCTCCAGCTTCGACCAGAAAATCCTGCATTATTTCATCGTTAAAATCAATGCTCATCTGTGTATCCGCCCGAACTTAAAACCCAAGACTCGCTAACAGGTCGTCGACATCTTCCTGACTACTCGCAACCTCATTTTTATCTGCGGATGGCAACTGAGGTCCTTCCGCTTTTTCGCCGGATTTATCACCGGCTTTATCATCTGTTTTATTCTTTTTTTCCGGGCTGAAAGTATTCCCCGACAACGCTACTAGCCTGACCAGTTTATCTTCAACTTCTGTGACCATTTCGACAACTTGTTTGACCATTTGTCCGGTGATATCCTGATAATCCTGAGCCAGCATTATGTCGTTCATATAACCATTAATCTGTTCAGACTCAGTACTGATAGACTCTAGAAATACATCAAGATCATCGTTTAGCTCAACAAACTGCTGTTTCGATAATTCTCGTTGGCGGAACTGTTTCCAGCGTTTTGATATATTTCCTGAACGTGTTGAAAACTGCTTTACCACCGAAATAGTATCCTCCGCTTTCCCCATTGTTCGGTGCGCGGCTTCGTTGGTTTTATCGACAATAAACTGCAGTCGCTCCTTAGCATCAGGAATATCTTCCTGAGTGAGCGTTGCGACTCGATCATCCTGGCCAAAATTACTGATTGCATCGTGCAGTTCTCGGGTTAACTTACCGAGTTCGTTATACAACGATGATTCACGCAAAGTCGTTAGTTCGGCTACCAGGTCATCTACGCGCGCATGATCACCATCCGTCAGGGATTCCGTTAATTCCTTCAACCGGGTTATATATTCTTCGGTAAGATAAGTGCTATTTTCGGACATTCCGTGGCTCCCGGTCATTCCTGTAGGCGACTAAATATTTTTTCGATTTTTTCCTTAAGCGTAACGGCGGTAAAAGGTTTAACAACATAGCCGTTAACACCTGCTTCAGCAGCGGCCACGATATGTTCACGTTTGGCTTCAGCGGTTACCATTAACACTGGCAACTGGCTCAACGATTCATCAGCTCTTAATGTTTTTAACAGAGTTAAACCATCCATTTTCGGCATATTCCAGTCAGTTACCAGGAAATCGAATTTTCCGGTTTTCAACATGGGTAAGGCCGTCTGGCCATCATCTGCCTCTGAGGTATTGTTAAAACCCAGGTCGCGTAATAAGTTTTTAATTATTCGACGCATAGTCGAAAAATCATCAACGATTAATATCTTCATATTTTTATCCATGCAACTGGGCCTCCGATATATTGCACTGATAATGGGAATGCGTTCTTTGCCAACAAATCTCTATCGGCCGATTCGCCTGCGAATTAAATAAATTTCTCAAAAAACTGTTGATATGGTATTTTCATGTCTAAAGAATAGTTCAAAAATAATATCTGGCAGGAATTAATCGGAATCTGATCCGTATTTAATATTCCAGTCAACCATGCGAGACTTAACGCGCAATAATGCCTGACCATGTAATTGGCAGATACGTGATTCAGTCACTTCGAGCACTTTCCCAATTTCTCGAAAATTCAATTCATCGTCATAATAAAGCGACATGACCAGCTGTTCCTTTTGCGGTAACTTACGAATACAGTTGGCAAGTTGCTCGCGATACTCTTTGTCAGATAAAGCGGCTTCGGGAGTATTCTGTTTGTTATCGGCAAGATTGTTTCCAATTTCGGATTCTTCATCACTATCGATGCTATTAATACGAGCCTGACTGGAATCCACCAGTATCTGATGGTACTCACTTAATGTGATATCGAGATATTCGGCGACCTCTATATCACGTACATCCTGGCCATTTATATTTTCCAGATGCTTGATCGCTTCTGAGACCATTCTAAATTTTCGATGAACGGAACGAGGTGTCCAGTCAGAGCGTCTAATTTCATCGATCATCGCTCCGCGAATCCGAATACCCGCAAAAGTTTCGAAGCTGGCTCCCATTGAAGGTTTGAAATTACCCGAAGCTTCGATCAATCCAACCATACCCGCCTGGATTAAATCATCAACCTGGACACTGGGAGGCAAACGGTTCACTAGATGAAATGCTATTCGTTTAACCAGAGACGCATGACGAATGATCTGGTCAGACTCTCCCAGATGCTCAACTTCGGCATACATCGCATGCCCATTCACAATCGAGATTCTTCGGTGTTGTTACCGACTAGCCTTTCGATAAAAAACTCTAAATGACCTTCCATATTTTTGGGAACGGGCCAACTCTGAATTTTTTTACCGGCCTGGCGAAACGCCATCGATGACGGACTTCGAGGAAAGACTTCGACGACAGCTTTCTGTTTTTGAACCGCTTTTTTTAGATTATCGTCGTAAGGAATGCTACCCAAAAAATCGAGGGTCACATCAAGGTATTTTTCTGACACTCGCGCCAGCTTGAGGAAAAGGTCGCGCCCCTGCTGAATGCCCGAAGCCTGATTTGAAAGCACGTGGAAACGAGCAACACCATAATCACGGTTCATGACTTTGATCATCGCATAGGCATCTGTTATCGATGCCGGTTCATCGCAAACTACCACGATGACTTCACGAGCAGCCCGAATGTAACTGACCACGCTGTCTGAAAGACCGGCGGCTGTATCAATCATCAAAGTGTCTACGGGCAAGGTCAATTCAGAAAATGATCGTATGATCCCGGCATTTTCAGCGGGCGTAAGATCGGACATAGAAGCGACACCTGAAGATGCCGGAATAATTTTGATACCGGCAGGTCCAGTTAAAATGGTATCTTCAAGCATGCATTCACCATTGATTACATGCGATAAATTCTGACCGGAGTTAAGACCCAACAGTACATCAATATTGGCCAGCCCCATATCGGCATCCATGACCATGACTCGTTCACCATTTTGCGCCAGCACTACCGCGAGATTAACGGTTACGTTACTTTTACCAACACCGCCTTTGCCACTGGTTACTGCAATAACCCTGACTGGTCGGGCCGATTTCATTTGTCTAATTCCCTGGGCCTGATCCATTGTTACCTCTATTTAGTCTGTCTGTTATTAATAATTCGTGCATATCTAGCAGCTAGTGCCTGAGGATCACTCGCCTCGGAATAATCCTGCATCAGAGATACCGCCTTGCTGATTATCCTGAATGATTTTGCCGTCTCCAGATCCTCAGGTACGCGTTGACCGGTAGCACAATAATGCAAAGCAAGACTGTGCCGAATGGATACTGTAATGACGCCACCCAGACTCGCTGCTTCATCTAACTTAGTGACGATCGCACCTGCCAGCGGCACCTTGTCAAAACTGAGGATAGTCTGATTTAAAGCGGCTAGCTGAGTATTTGCCGATATGACCAAATACGGTTTAATTTCAGGTGCTCCCATATGGAGCTTATGGAATTGTTCGCTCAACCGAAGATCACGCTGGCTCATACCAGCGGTATCAACCAGCACTAACTGTTTATCTGATAACATTTCAAGCCGATCCACCAACTCATCTCGGTTACTTGCCATTAAAAGTGGGATCTCAAGCAATCGTGCAAAGTGCTGTAATTGCTCCTGTGCACCAATTCGAAACTGATCAGTACTAATCATCGCTACCGAACGTTTACCATGGGTATGGGCAAATCGGGCAGCGAGTTTGGCGATCGTGGTCGTTTTTCCAACACCGGTAGATCCTACCAATGCAATTCGGCCACCCTCAGCCAGGAGATCATGTTTGGCGACAGGCATAAACCTAGCAATCAGACCGAGAGCTTGTTGCCATACCTTATGCGGATCTTTGTCCGGATCTTTGAGATGCGCCATTACCGCCTCGCAAATATCGGCTCCAAGTCCGAGTTCAGACATTAAATTTAATAAAACTGAACGAACCGGATGATGCTGGCTGAATTTTTCCCATTGCAACACAGACAACTGGCTTTCCATCAAATCGCGGAGGTTTTGTAATTCCTGTTTGACTTCATCGATAACCAGTCGTGGATCTGACTGGGTTTGTTTAATCGGCTCAAAAGGATGTTCAATTTGAGCCAACTTTTTCTTTTTACGTCTTACAGGTTTTGCCGGGACAATCGGTTGTGTTATTTTTTGAGATTCGGGTTTTACCTTAGATATCGGCGCATTTTTAGAATTAATGGAACTGGCTGCAGCCAGTTCTTGCTTTAACCAGTCGGGCTGCCGGGAAACCGGTTTGCTGGTAATCGCCGGTATTTTGGGAGCCACTACCGGACCTAATATCGGTTCAGTTCGTCCGCCAAAACTATCCGGTAGTAAATTACCGGACCAATTATCGGTTACAACATCACTTTTTGGTGACTGTGATACTTCGGCAAGGGGCGGACGCATATTGATTTCTTTTTCACTCGAACTTCCACTAAATGTTTGTTCATCGAAATCAATGGCTGAAATTAACTCAACACCTCCCGGTACCTTTTTGTTCCCCAAAATGACAGCGTCAGCACCCTGCTCCAGTTTGACCTGTTGAAGTGCTTCACGCATCGTGGCGGCAAAAGTGCGTTTTATTCTCATTCTTTATCCTCGACTGGATACCGGATTATTTGGCCCGGATTGTGGCGCACCGATACTGGCTACCACCCTTAATTGTTTGTCATCTGGCACTTCGTCGTAGCTCAATACATGCAGACCCGGAATCGCATGTCGGACCATTCGGGCGAATGACCATCGCAATGCCTGAGCGACCAGTAAAACAGTAGGCTGTCCTTTGGTGGACTGGTTTTCGGCATTTTCTTTTAAAGAACTGTGCATCATTTGAGCTAACCCCGGTTCAAACGCAAGAACGCTTCCGTCTTGCTCCTGTACAGACTGTAGCAAGATTTGTTCCAGCGAGGGGTGAAGTGTCATCACACTGAGCTCTGAAGCCATTCCATAAATACTTTGGACGATTTGACGGCCCAAACTAATGCGCACCTGGGCTGATAAAACGACGGCATCTTGACTGCGACTACCAAATTCCGCCAAAGTTTCGGCAATAGATCGAAGATCTCTAATCGAAATATTTTCCTGCAGAAGGTTTTGAAATACCTTCACGATAACACCAAGTTCCAGCAATTTTGGCGTCAGGCCTTCGACCAGTTTCGGAGCGTTTCGCTTGAGGACATCCAGTAGTTCCTGGACTTCTTCATGGCCAACCAGTTCATGTGCATTATCCTGCAAGATCTGACTTAAATGCGTTGCGACAACGGTTGACGAATCAACAACCGTATAGCCAAGAGTCTGCGCCTGGTCTCTGAATGCTGGGTCAATCCAGATCGCGTCGAGCCCAAAAGCGGGATCCTTAGTGGGTACGCCTTTAAGGTCGCCGTAGACAGTTCCGGGGTTAATGGCAAGATCCTGACCTGGCTTAAGATCCGATTCCCCCATAGGCACACCTAACAAACTGATTCGATAACTGTTAGGAGGCAAATCCAGATTGTCACGGATATGAACCGGCTGGATTAAAAACCCAAGCTCCTGTGAGAGTTTTTTACGAACACCTTTAATCCGAGTCATTAATTCTCCACCCTGACGAGCATCAACCAGCGGAATAAGTCCGTATCCTACTTCCAGGCCGATGATGTCGACCGTTTCTACATCGTCCCAACTTAAATCCTTTTGCTCGGGTTTGAGCTCAACCTCTGCTGGTTCGGCTTCAACCAGTTCACCTTGTGCCCGGCGTTTTTGCATAACATACGCCATGCCACCGGCAATCGCTGCAATCGTCAGAAAGGCCATATTCGGCATACCAGGAATAACTCCGAGTAAAGTCATGATCACAGCCGACACTACCAGGGCTCTGGGGTCATCAAACATTTGACTGAAGACCTGGCTCGACATTGATTCAGAGTTCGACACCCGGGTAACAATAATGGCAGTCGCAGTCGACAAAACCAGCGAAGGAAGTTGGGCTACCAATCCGTCGCCAATGGTCAGCAATGTGTAGTTTTTAGTGGCAACATCAAAAGCAAGGTCATGTTGAAAAACACCAATCGCCAGGCCGCCGATAATATTGATAAATAGAATCATGATCCCCGCTATCGCATCGCCACGAACAAACTTGCTGGCACCATCCATAGAACCGTAAAAATCGGCTTCCTGAGAAATCTCCCGCCTTCTCAGACGAGCTTCATCCTGGGTACACAACCCCGCGTTTAAATCAGCATCGATTGCCATCTGCTTGCCCGGCATTGCATCCAGAGTAAAGCGTGCACTCACTTCTGATACGCGGCCAGCGCCTTTGGTGACAACCACAAAATTGATGATGACCAGAATCGCAAATACAACAAGACCTACCGCATAGTTACCGCCGATAACAAAGTCACCAAAGGATTCGATGACCTTTCCGGCGGCGGCTGTTCCCGTATGTCCTTCCAGTAATACAACCCGGGTAGACGCTATGTTTAAGGCTAGTCGTAGCAAGGTCGCTACTAAAAGAATGGTCGGAAAAACGGTGAAATCGAGCGGCCTGAGCGCATAGATAGAAACCAGTAAAACAACCAGTCCGAACGTTATGTTGAAAGTAAACAACATATCCAGGGCCATTGGTGGCAAAGGTACGACGACCATCGCCAGCATCATAATAACGACAATCGGAGCACCAAGCCCCTGCGGGTTGATGGCTTTAATAGAATTGATTACTGCACTGTTCGCCATGATCAGGCTTCCTCATTGATCGGCATTTGTGGATCCGGACGGACAGGTATTTCCAGTCCCTGCTCTTTTGCATTGCGTAACTGAAAAACAAAAGCCAATACCTGAGCTACAGCAAAATAAAGGTGCCCCGGAATCTCTTTGTCCAGTTCACTGTTGGCGTAAAGAGCACGCGCAAGTGGTGGTGCTTCAAAAATTTCAACGTCATGGGCTTTGCCAATTTCGCGAATTTTTAATGCCATTAAATCTTTACCCAATGCGACTACAATCGGAACTGCCATTTTTTCCCGGTCATATTTGAGCGCCACGGCAAAATGCGTTGGGTTAGTAATAATCACATCAGCATCAGGCACTGCTTCCATCATTCGACGCTGCGACATATCCTGTTGTAACTGTCGAATCTTTGACTTAACTTCTGGCTTACCTTCTGTGTCCTTCATTTCATCACGAACTTCCTGCAGGGTCATTTTTAATTTTTCACTGTGATCCCATAATTGAAAAGGCATGTCGATTGCCGCGATTACAATCAAAGCTGACGACACCACGAGAAAGCATAAACCCAGTAATTCCGCACCATGCGCAAGTGCCTGATTGAGCGGTTCCTGACCGAGATTAAGGAGCTCGTCCGAATGCGAAACAATAAATATCCCGGCTATCAGCATTACAACTCCAAATTTGGCCATAGCTTTTACGAGTTCCATTAAACCCTTGGCCGAAAAAATTCGCTTGAGCCCTTTTAATGGATTAAGTCGATCAGTCTTTACCGCGAGTGCTTCCAGACTGAAAGACCAGCCTCCGAGGAGCATTGGCGTCGCGATGGCCACTACCAGCATCAATACCAGAAATGGTGCGAGGCCACCTAGCGAGGTTGTGATGGCCATTTTTAGTTGGTTAATGATGAAACTCGATTCAAAAACCTGTTCCCGGGACAAGGTGAATCCCTGTTTCATCATAGTGGTGACGGAAGCCAGCATGTATCCTCCCATCGTCAATAACCCGATCCCACCAAACACCATAATGGTCATGCTGTTTAATTCTTTCGATCGGGGAACCTGTCCTTTTTCTTTAGCATCCTTGAGTTTTTTAGCCGTCGGCTGTTCCGTTTTTTCCTGTCCACTGTCGCTTTCATCAGCCATTTAAAATCTCGCGATACTCTGACTCAATTGCATTGCATCGAGCATCATCTGGTTAATACGGGGTAAAAACCCGGGAATCACCAACATTAAAATGACGAATCCCATAAACATGCTAACGGGAAAACCCACAGAAAATATATTCAGTTGCGGAGCAGCCCGGGTCATAACGCCCATCGACAGGGTAATAACTAACATCGAAATCAGCGCAGGAATGGCAACCCAAAGCGCACCAATAAACATGTTGCTTCCCCAGGAAAATATCGCATAAAAATGATCCCTTCCGACGCCTTCAGTTGAAATTGGTAAAGTTTCAAAGCTGCTTACCACTAGTTGAATCAATAACAAATGCCCACCCAGTGCTAAAAATAGCAAAGTCCCCATAATGATAAGAAACTGAGATATAACCGGCACATTGACCCCATTTGCAGGATCAATCATCGAGGCAAAGCCCAGACCCATGCTCATAGCCATGGCTTCACCGGCTATTGTTAAAGCGCCAAAAACCAGTTGCAGGACAAACCCCATTGCTAAACCGATGAGTATTTGTTGAATGCTGATCATCAGACCTTCAAGTGACAAAGGCTCTACACGCGGTAAATCACCAATTAAGGGAATCGCAGCAACCGATAATACGAATCCTAGAATAACCTTGACCCGGGTTGGAACCATCCGAGTACCAATGACTGGCATTGCTGCCAACATTGCTCCAATTCGCATCATGGGCCACAACAATGTACCAACAAAGGCGGTTGCTTCTTTAAAGGAAAAGTCGATCATTATCCAATTAAACTCGGAATATCGAGATACAGTCGACGGGTAAAGGTAACTAATAAATTGAGCATCCAGGGGCCTGCAAACAATATAGATAACAGCAGTACCATCAGCTTTGGAATAAAGCTTAAAGTTTGTTCGTTTATGGAGGTCGCGGCCTGAAACATTCCAATCAACAGGCCAATAAAAAGAGCTGATAACAGCATCGGTGCCGATATCATCGCGATGACATACAAAACCTGCTGAGAGATATCAATGACTTTATCCGGCGTCATAGCTCAGTACTCAGGTCACTAAAAAACTGGCAGCGAGCGTGCCCATAATGAGTGCCCATCCATCTACGAGGACAAAAAGCATGAGCTTGAAAGGCAAAGACACAATCATGGGCGACAACATCATCATTCCCATCGACATCAAGACACTGGCTACGACCAGATCAATCACAACAAAAGGGATAAAAACTAAAAATCCTATTTGAAACGCTGTTTTCAGTTCGCTGGTCACAAAGGCCGGCATAAGTAATGTTAAGGGTGTTGCCTCAGGCGATTCAATTTGATCGACCCCGGCAATATCAGCAAACATACGAATGTCGGTTTCGCGAGTCTGGGCCAGCATAAATTCTTTAATCGGTATCGTGGCTTTCTCGAGTGCGGAAGGAACTGTTATATCTCCCGCAAGATAAGGTTGAACCGCATACTGATTTACCTGATCAAAGACCGGCGACATAATAAACAGGGTCAGAAAGAGTGCGAGTCCGAGAATAATCTGGTTTGATGGTGTTTGGGCCGTGCCGAGCGCCTGACGCAAGATCGATAATACAATTATAATCCGGGTAAAAGAGGTCATCATTAATAGCATCGCTGGTAATAGCGTCAACACTGTCATTAATGCGAGTATTTCAAAGGTTACCGAATAGGTTTGACCATCTGAATCACCCCCATCGATTGATATAGCCGGAATACCGGCATTTTGAGCCAACAGATCTCCGCTCAGGAAAAACAGGAAAATGAGACTACCGAGTTTCATCATGAATCCTTTAGTGAATCAATTTGATCACTAAAGCTTGTATCGGTATTTGGAACCGATGGTGGGCAATTCAGAGTATGGAGTTTTTCTATTCGCCCAGGCGATAAGCCCAGTAACAGCCGCTCCTCACCTATTTCAATCACCATGAGACGATCTTTGGTTCCTAATGCCATGCCACCTATAACCTTGATCATCCCACTGCCTTTTTGCTGGGTTAAATTGAATCGTTTCAATACCCAGGCAATTCCAAAAATCATCACAACGATAAAAAATAAAGTAACGGTTAACTTAAGTAAATACGAAGAAGGGAGGCTCTGTGTTATCAGCGACTCCTGCCCGTCTTGAGCAATGGCTGCAAAAGGAAGGAGTAACAACGCTGATAATTTTACATTCATTATCGTAGATTCTTAATTCGATCTGCAGGACTGATAACATCCGTTAGACGAATACCGAATTTTTCATTGACGACAACCACTTCACCATGAGCAACCAGAGTACCATTGACCAGAACATCCATTGGTTCACCGGCGAATCTATCGAGTTCTACGACAGATCCCTGATTCAGTTGTAACAAGTTTCTGATACTCAATCGTGTACGCCCGATTTCCATAGAAATTGTGACTGGAATATCGAGAATAACGTCGAGTTTTACATCGCCAGTATTTGCAACTGAACTTGACTCAAGAGTATTGGTGGCAAGTGGTTCTGCCGATACCGGTTCGGGTTCTGGAGAATCGACATCACCCTGTTCATCCATTGCCGCCGCCCACTCAGCGGCCATTGCATCCTGATCTGGATCAGTTTCAGCCGGACTAGCCTGTTCTACATCATCACTCATTGTTTTTCTCCACAGGGTGTATCTATCTGATTGGCCAGTTCTATGTTTCTAGCTGCTCGAATCATCGCAATTATCAGGTCAGTTAAATTCATGACGCATCATTCGAGGCCAGCGCTCTTTTTATTTCATGGCTATCCGTATCCATTATCTGCACTATGGTATCAACCTTGACTGCGGCATTGCCCTGGTGCTCTCCATATTGCCCATGGAAGATCGGTATATCTTCAGCCATAACCAGCACTTTATCTGGCAGTTCAACTGGGATAATGTCCCCTGCCTGAAAATTGAGGAGATCAGACACCTTTAGTACTTTTTCGACCAGAATGGCTTCGATGCTAACCTCAGCATGCAACAGCTCTTCTTTAAGTAATAAAGCAAAGCGATCATCAACATCACCACGATCACTTTGCACACCCGCATCCAGTATTGTTCGAATGGGCTCGATCATTGAGTAGGGATAAACCAGATGCAAGTCACCGCCACCACCGTCCAATTCAACATGAAAACTGGAAACCACAATGACTTCACTCGGGCTGACGATATTAGCCATATGAGGGTTTACTTCATGATTGTTGTATTGAAAGGAGACATTCAAAACTGGTTCCCATGCGCGAATCAGGTCGGTAAAGCAAATCTCAACCACTTTCTCTATGACTCTTAATTCAGTGTGGGTAAATTCACGTCCTTCAATTTTGGCGTGAATGGTTCCATCACCACCAAAAAAATTATCGACCAGAATAAAAACTAGCTTTGGATCCATCATGATGAAACCAGTGCCTTTTAAAGGTGACATTTTAATCAGCGATAAACTGGTCGGTACAAACAGCGTATGAATGTATTCAGAGAATTTAATCATCTGAATACCCTGTACTGATACTTCAGGTGTCTTTCGTAACATATTGAAAAAGCTGACTCGAAAATATCGAGCAAACCGTTCGTTAATCATTTCCAGGGTGGGAAGGCGACCCCGAACAATACGTTCCTGATTATTAAAATCGAAGGCGCGTGCTTCACCATCATCTGCGATATCTGCGACCGTATCTATATCACCGTCATCAACCCCGCCGAGTAATGCGTCAACTTCATCCTGGCTTAAAATGTCAGTAGACAAAATCGTGACCTATTGCATGACAAAACTGGTGAAAAAAATGTTTCCGACAGCCCCACCCGAACCATGCTCATCAACAATTGACTGCACCAGCTCGAGAGCAGATTTTTGCAACTGTTCTTTACCTTCAGGCGCTCGTAAGTCGAGGGATTTTTGTTGGCTGAATAGCGTAACGAGATTATTTCTGATGAGTGGCCGATGTTTCTCAAGATCGTCGGCGACATCATCACTATGCGTTAGAATCTGAATCGAAATCTGTAAAAATCCTACGGAGTCTTCAGGATCAAGGTTGACCGTAAACGGGGGTTTTAAATCAACATAAACCGGATCGCCTTTTTCAATGACGACTTCCTCTGAAACGCCAACCGAATCGGAGTCACCGCCGCCAACAAACATTAATGTTCCGGCGACAGTGCCGCCCACTAACACCAGGACTCCAGCGGTTATCAGGATTAGCTTTTTCTTTCCGTCTCCTGAACCTTCTTCTACTACTTCTTCATCTGCCATTTGTCACCCCTAGTCAAACATTTTACGGCTATCAGATAGGAAGTAAGCAATCCTTGTGCCAATAAATTTATTTCATGTATTTCAAAGGGATATACGATATATTTATACAAATGACATTATTTTGACGGTAAAGTTAAGGATAAAATCAGCTGTTTGACGTCAATTTAAATGGCGGCCTTGAATAGGTTTCACAACCGAGAGTTTTTTCAGCCTGATCTAAATCGTCGTAGCAAATGGATTTAAACCGCCTGATTCAAGCAAAAAAATCAATAACTCGATTGATCAAAGATGAACCGGAACGGATCGCAGACTCGGTATGCGTACCGACATCCTCATTTGAATCATCGGAATGAAGTTGCTCAAAATTCTCCAACTGACCTTCGTCTTCTGATTCTCCCTGTTGTTGATGGGATACATCAACATTGACATTGGAAAAACCGTTTTCCTCCAACATATCCCGTAACCGATGACTGGCATTTTCGATCATTTCACGCGTTTGTGCCTGATGGGTATTAATTGTTACTGTCGTGCTGTCCGCAGAAACATTGATCTGAACTTCAAGTTTTCCTAGGCTAGGTGGATCAAGGCGGATCGTAGCGTTGTTCATTTTCTGGTTAATCATCCAGCTAACCCGTTCACCAAGGCCTTCACCCCAAACACGCGCATCCCCCTGAGGATTCAACACCATATTTTGCAACGGGCTGGTCATTATTAGGTCATTCATTGCGATTGGGCGTGGGTTCATTACACCGGCTATACTGATCGGTCGTGCAGCGCTCATGTCATCCTGACGTAATAGCGACGAATTAACGTCAAGGTTCGAGGAGCCCGACAATTCAAATCCTTCCTTTACCATCAACCTGGGATTTACGCCAAATTGATCCTGTAATTGCCCTTGTGTCAAAGAATCTCGTCGTTGCAGTTCAAAGAAATCTGTCAGCTCGGTTTCGGTGCCTTTCAATTTAATAACCGTGGACTCAGCTATTCCAGGTGATGCATTACTGCCTTTTGTGAGGTGATACGACATTGAATTGAACAAATCACTTTCACTATCATCTTTGACCGGTAGTAAATCCGTTACCGTTACCGGTAAAGGTGCGGGTGCGGGTGCGGGTGCGGGTGCGGGTGCGGGTGCGGGTGCGGGTGCGGGTTCGGGTTCGGGCAAGTCAATTCCGCTTCCTGGCAATTTATTTCCGCTGATTAACCTGTGTTCCGGTAGAACAGGTATGGACAATTCTGAATCAATTTCGGTATTATCCAATCCGATGGTTACTGTAATTAACTCTTTGCCTTCTACGGCCAAGGCAGTCCAGCCAGAAACTTCAGATTCCAACTCTAAATCATTTAAATTCAATGACTTACCGTCATCTATAGAGGCATATGAGAGTGCCTGAGAAAACGTCTGGTCACGCCCATCAGAATCAGCAATCCCCCTGGGAGTGACCAAATTATCGGTTAAAGATCGTTTTGGGCTTATACTTTGGACGTCGGATTGAATAATATTCATAGCTGCTTTACCTGGCAAAAATCAAAACAGATTGGTTTAAGAGATTGAGTTAAATAGAATTATGCAGCAACTGTGCCAATGTCAATCCAGCGCTGGTCTTAATGCTAGGAACAGATTCGTAATCTAACGTCCAGGAGAATGGTCGATTCCCGTCAGATCGTATCAACATTAAGTTCGGATTTTGCTCGCGTTAGTACAGCCCTCGAAGTCATTCAATCTGTCGCAGAACAAACACACTTGTTGGCCTTGAATGCAGTCATTGAAAGGGCTCGAGCAGGTTAACAGGAGCAAGGATTCGCCGTGGTTGCGGACGAAGTCTGAGTACTAGCCCGGCACACTCATGAATCCGCAGCATCAAGCGCAAAACTTGCCAGTTTGCCAACAAGAATTAATAACCGGGTCGGTCAGTTTAAGATGGCTTAAAATAATCGGACGGAAAAGTTTGTAAACTAAATTTGGTCTTAGAGTCGATTACTGAAATTCAGGTAACTGTCGGATCAGGCTTAACCTCCTGGTGCTAACCTTTTCTTACAAAACGTCGCTGAGAGAATTCATCGAGCAACTTTTGTTCGGCTCGGGACATTTCTTGTTGCTCAGCTTTATTTAAATGTTCGATAACTTTATGGAGTGCGGCCGCCTCTATACGACTGTTATTCCAGTGTTTTCGTTTGATATCAAGTTCTTTTTGACGGGTTGCCACGACTGAGGTTTGTCCTTCAATGGTATTATCGAGCTGAGCCAAAAACCGACTATATTCCTGCAACTGGAAGGACGAACAAACTTCATGAGAGTAGCTTTGTTGAGTTTGATAATCCTGTCTATAGGAAATTAGCTGTTCTAATTGAGATTGTTCTTTATCAAGAATCAAACGACTATCAGCAACACTTTGCAAAGCTTTTTGCTGAAGATCGTCATTGTGCTTTACGACTGGGTTTAATCGCTCAATTCTAGTCATTATCTTGCGCTATTAAGTTATCGACAGGCTCTTCAGGCTGGCCTGATTTTTTATTGCCGAGCAAACCAACCAGCTGCTGATAACTCAATTTATAGTTCACTGCCTGATTAAAATCCTGAGAAATGTAGTTGAGAATAGCGCTGTGTAACTCTATAGCCTGATCAATATTTGGATCAGAGCCTTTATGGTAGGCACCCACATTGATCAGATCCCGATTGGTTTGATACAAACTATACAATCGACGAAACTCCTGGATAAAACGGATGTGTTCAACCGACGTGATTTGTGTAGCAACCCGACTGACTGAAGCTTCGACATTGATTGCCGGATATTGTCCTGCGTCGGCCAGGTCTCTAGAAAGCGCGATGTGGCCATCAAGAATAGCTCTCGCGGCATCGGCAATGGGATCATTGTGATCATCGCCTTCAACCAGAACCGTATAGAACGCGGTAATAGATCCGCCATTTTTATCGCCATTTCCGGCACGTTCTACAAGTTGAGGTAAGCGAGCAAATACCGACGGTGGATATCCTTTAGTTGCCGGCGGTTCGCCAATAGCCAATGCGATTTCACGTTGTGCCTGTGCAAATCGGGTCAATGAATCCATCAGCAATAAAACGTTTTTACCCTGATCCCGAAAATATTCAGCAATACTGGTTGCACGCATTGCACCGTGTATTCGCATTAAGGGTGAAGAATCTGCTGGCGCTGCAACCACCACGGCTTTTTCGAGTCCTTTAGTTCCAAGTATATCTTCGACAAATTCTTTTACTTCCCGCCCTCGTTCACCAATCAGGCCGACGATGACGACATCAGCTTCAGTAAATCGAGTCATCATACCGAGCAGCATTGATTTACCAACGCCACTCCCGGCGAACAACCCCATCCGTTGTCCCCGGCCAATCGGGGTTATACCATTTATAGCCCTGACACCGACATCGAGGGCATGCCTGATAGGCTCTCGATGCAACGGGTTTATTTCCTGACCCTGAAAAGGTGTTTTCTTTCGGGTTCGAATGGGCCCCAGATTATCCAGAGGTTTACCTCGGCCATCGATAACTCGACCCAATAATTCGTCACCAACCGCTACATCGGAACTCTGCCGCACCGGAATGACTCGGGCATTAGGTACCAAACCGCGTACTTCAGAAGTAGGCATAAGGTACAAACGCTCACCCGCGAATCCAACCACCTCAGTTTCAACTCGTTGATCGTCAGGCAGGACAACGTCACATCGCGCACCTATTGGTGCCTGACAACCCACCGCCTCAAGCGTTAACCCAACCATTCGGGTTAGTACGCCTTCAACAATAGGTTCTAGATCACTTTTAGTTTCAGCTGAAATCTCCCCAAGAAATCGCGACCATTCAAGATTCGCCGATTGTATGGTTTCCTGACATTGGTTTAGATTCATTCCTGATCTGCTTCCCTTTCACCACCCATTACAGAGGCTGCGAGTGCCGATAACCTTTTTTCAAGCGTTAAATTGATCGTCGAGGATTCCGATTTAATTTGACAACCACCGCGCGTAATCATGGCATCATCAATTAATTTCCAACTTTGTTCATCGTCTCCGATTCCCTGATCTATCGATAAAGCCTCTCGAAATAATTTCGCATCTTCCGGATGCAAAATTATTTTAATACTGCGGGCATTGGCTGGTAATAAAGCAACCGAATCCCGAATTAACCCAACAATTTCTCCCGGATTAAGTTTGAGTTCCCGACGAACCAGTTGCTGAGCAAGAATAACCGCGACCTGAGATAACTGTTGTTCAACTTCTTCATTCAAAGCATTGAGAGGATGCTGAAAAAAATCACATAGCCCCAGGAATTGCTTCTTTACCGGGGCCATTTCGGTTCTGGCTTTTGCCAGACCTTCCTGATATCCATGTTCAAACCCCTCCAATTCAGCATCTTTACGCCATTGCTCGATTTCTTCAGCGGTGGGAATACCGGACTCGGCTTCTTCTGCTTCTTTGTCAGTTTCCCGTCGATATCTAATAACTCGATCAGGATCCACCTGCATACTGGGGATCGACCAGGGTTGGGCTTCATCCGATTGCAGTTTTTTGACAGGACCGTCTGAATTCATTCTAAACCATCTCCTCGCTGCCGCTGCCGCCAAGAGATATTTCACCCGCCTCTTCGAGTCGTCGAGCAATCGTCAGAATTTCTTTCTGAGCCGCTTCAACTTCGCTTAACTTAACCGGGCCTTTGGCTTCCATATCTTCAACCAGCATTTCAGCAGCACGCGAAGACATATTCTTAAGGAATTTTTGCTGGAATTCGTCGTCTACACCTTTCAAGGCGAGCGTTAATAAATCCGTTGAAACTTCGCGCATCATGGTCTGAATTCCACGATCCTCAACTTCTCTTAAGTTGTCAAAAACGAACATCAAGTCTTCGATTTTGGTCGCCAAATCTTCATTATCCGTGCGAACTTGTTCCATCAGTTTGTTTTCTATCGAGCTATCGAGAAAGTTTAAAATATCAGCCGCAGTTTTTTCACCGCCAACCATCGAAGACTTTAGATTCTCATTTTCACTAAAGTATTTTTCCATAATCGAATCAAGTTCTTTTATGGCTGCTGGTTGGACACCATCCAGCGTAGCGATCCGCATTAGAATACCGGCCCGAGTGTTTTCAGGCAGGTGCGACAATACCTGTGCTGCATTGTCTGCTTCGAGATACGACAAAACAATAGCGATAATTTGCGGGTGTTCGAGTCGAATGATTTCAGCAATTGATTTGGAATCCATCCATTTCAATGACTCAAGTCCATTACTAGCACTACCCATTAAAATTCGATCAATCACGCCACCCGCTTTGTCACCCAGCGCTTTTTCCAGCATCCCCCTAACGTAGGAATCATTTCCGATACCGAGGGCAGTTTGAGATTCGAGCGTATCCAGGAAATCATCGATGACGAATTCAACAACCGGACGCTTAATATCTGACATAGTTGCCATGGTAGACCCGATCAAATGAACTTCCTTGGGATTCAAATGCTGCAGTATTTCGGCTGCTACTTCTTCACCTAGGGTCAACAATAAAATGCTGGCCTTTTCTGTACCGGATAACTTCGGAGTTGCTGCTGCTTCCTCAGCCATTGTCATCTCCTGACCATTGCTTCATCACATTCGCTACTCTCGCAGGGTCATCCATGACCAACCCACGCGCCATTTCAATTTTTTGATCGTAGGTAGCATCCTTACGGCGCATCAGAGCCGCAGGATTGTTTGGGTCATCGTTCAAATTGGGAATTTCGCCGGTTGAACCATTGGTCAATTGCCCTGATCCTCCCTCTCCAATTGCGACAGGCCTTCCATAGCCATCAAGTTTGGTGGCAGTAGTGATATTCTGCTGCTCATTCGCATTTACTTCATGTCGATTGGGATTTAATGACCGTATAAATGATCGCCCAAATACCAGATAGACGATAAGCAATCCGAGTGCGCCAAATACCTGTTTGATTAAATTAATAATCCATGGCTCCGTTATCAGACTCTTCCACAGCGGAATTTCTTCGATTATCGGTGTCTCAACGGCTAGAAAGGATGCACTTATAACGCTGACAGAATCACCTCGGTTTTGATCAAATCCGATGGTTTCACGAACCAGATTGGTCAACTTATCGATTTCTTCCTGCCCGTAGGGTACTTTTTCGATACTGCCATCGTCTTTAGTAACCGATTTATCATCAATAACCACAGCGACAGAAAGACGCTGTATTGAGCCGACTGGATTACTGGTGTGACTAATTACCCGGTCAACTTCAAAATTACGCGTTGAAGAACGGTTCTGGTTAGCCGGGATCTCATCGGCTAATCCCGGCTCAGCAAGCTCCTCTGTAGTGCCCTCACCTGGCGGTTGATTACTCAGCGCACCGGGAATTCCCAGAGCCTGATTAAAGGCGCGAGATTCTGCTTCAGAAATCTGTTCACTTCGAATAACACTACGTTCCGGATCAAATGCCTCGCGAGTGGATTCGACTGAAGAAAAGTCTAGTTGTGCGGCAACCTGTGCGTTTATTTTGCCCTCACCGACTATCGGCTGAAGCAGATTAATAATCCGATCAACATAACTGTCTTCGAGCAGGCGGGTATATTCAAATTGGCGGTTAGATTGTGCGATCCCTTCATCTTCGTCCTGCGTTAATAAACGCCCAAAATGGTCAATCACGGTCACCTGCGAGGCATCCATCATCGAAATACTTGAGGCCACCAATTGAGTAATGGCTTCAACCTGGCCCTTACTAAGAGTTCTTCCGGAATAAAGCTTTACCACGACTGAGGCACTAGGCGTGACTCGATTACGAATAAATATGGACTGTTTAGGAATGGCTAAATGAACCCTGGCCGACTCTACGCTGCGAATTGACTCTACCGATCGAACCAGCTCCGACTCGAGTGCATGGTTATATCGCGCCGTTTCGATGAACTGACTGGTTCCCAATCCCTGTTCGTCCTGCAACATTTCCAACCCTTGGGTACCACCCTCAGGTAATCCTTTGCCGGCAACCAGCAGCCGCGCTTCGGCTAGCTTTGCTTGATCCACCATTACTGCGCCACTGGATGGGTCGAGCTTAAACTCAAT
The DNA here is from genome assembly GCA_047639625.1 of Gammaproteobacteria bacterium. Taxonomy (GTDB): domain Bacteria; phylum Pseudomonadota; class Gammaproteobacteria. The sequence goes on along the minus strand of JBLIOG010000009.1, from coordinate 17,184 downwards.
TTCATTCGTCATAAGAACATTGGCTATCTGAGATGAATCCTGTGCCGACAAATTGCTGTAGAGAGGCGCGTAATTCGGTTCAGATGACCACAGTACAACGACCATTCCAATTGCCACTGCGGCCGCAAGTCCGACCAGACGAGCCAGATGCCGAATGACCTGTGATTGGGCAATCGCATCGATGGGATTCATTGGTTTAGACTCTTGGCCTACCATGCCAGTCGCCTGACCTGAGGCCAATGGTCGTTGATTTATAGTTGCTTCAGCCATCAGATTATACCGGCATGTTCATGACATCCTGATAGGCAGTCAGGAGTTTATTACGAACCTGGGACAGGGCCTCAAACGAAACTCGTGATTTTTGAATGGCGATCATGACCTCTGCAAGGCCAACATTTGAATCACCCATTTCAAAGGCTTTACTCAACTCACCCGCTTTCATCTGAGTCTGATTCACCTGGTTAATCGCTTTTTCCATTAACTCGCCAAAACCAGGGCCTTTCGGCTCTGACATTTCAGCGACATGAAGCTGACTTTTAGCCGCGCTCTCCAAAGATTGCATCTGCTGAATCAAGTTTACAGCGCGATCGTTATTTATCATTTCGTCACCGATAGTCAGTTTATTGACGATAATTTTGAGCGTTTGTTTCCACCAGTTCAAAGCTGTCAAAAAAATGATCGCCTGAACACCAAAATGGCAAAATTATCGAGATACGAATAACTAGAGCAATTATCGGGCCAGAATAATGAGACTGGATATGCGGATAGACTTGCAGCTAGTACAGAAGTACAACCTGGATTGAATCGGTACGCCTTACAGGTCTAACCTTGGGATTGGTCGATTCTCATAAAACCTGAGCGACGAGCAACCAGCCGGGTCTTACTAATTCTGACATATAATTGAATTCATGCATTTTTAAAACCTTCCATCGACCTCGAGACTCCTGTTCACGAAAAAACAAATCGAAACGATCCGGTTCAAAATACATACCATTGACGGTTACGATAAAAATTCCGCCCATTTTAACAGGGCGTATCATTTCGATCATATGTTCTTTACCGATATGACCGGCACCCATCGCGCCTACACAAACTGCAGCATCGTATAGCGCGTCATCAAGCTGAAGCGGAATGGTTAAATCAGCCACATCCAACTTGCGATAAACATTTTTCGAAGCGGCTATGTCGAGCATACCTGAAGAAATATCGAGTCCATCGATGAATGGAAACCCCTTATTATATAGCTGCTCGCCAACCAGTCCTGTACCGCAGCCATAATCCAGAATTTGAATCGATTTATTATCAAACTCATGATCAATCGCGTCTGCGACCACAGTTGGCGACAGATATCCAAACTCTGAAATCAGGTCATGATCGTAATTACCGGCCCATTCATCGTATATTTCCTCGGAGCTGTCGCCTCCTTTTAAAGCGCTTACTTTAGCTAGAATGGCCTTTGAATTTTTATCCATGATCGAATCCCGTTAGACGTTTGTGCAAACAACTCAATTATTACTGGTCTCATTTGTCGGATGCAATTATCTACAGGTAATATTGCAGTATGAGACTGTAGGGTCAATGAAATAAATATCGCTTACTGATTGTTCACATGAACTCAGCAACGAAATTTTACTAGTTTACCACCAAAGTAAGTTGTTATAGACGTCACTAATACCAGCTTTTAACAGCAGATTCGTTGAGTATCTCGTATACTAAACCTCAGCAATTATTTTTCGTAATGGATGGAAATGGAAAGATTTGACAGCCTTAGTAATGCCCTTAATGCCTATTTACAAAGGCGCAAAACTCAATATGCGGTCATGATTGATGGTAGCTGGGGCGTCGGCAAAACCCATTACATACTCAACGCTCTTATCCCTGGACATAAAGTCTGTAACTTTCATTACCTGTCTTTGTATGGGCTGAAATCTGCTCAGGATATTGATCAAAAAATTCGACCCTTGCTCAATAACCAAAACTCGGGGGCTGATAATAAAGAGGTTATCTGCCTCGATGACCTTGAACGATGGCATGGGGATATCGACCACTGCCTCGCCTATGTAAATCAGCTGGTCGAGCATGAGCATTGCAAATGTATTCTGATTGGCAATCTGGATGAGTTAAGTGATGACAATGCTGTTGCTTTCTCGCGCTCCCAGGAAAAAACAGTTCGTCACATAGTACAATTTTCACCCCCTATGACCGAAATACTGAATATATCATTGTCCATGGTTGAATATAGAAGCGCGGCATCCCGACATTTCGTACGCGCTTTGATTAGAAATAATGCCGAAATACTGAATCGTTATCTTGAACAAATTTCGATGCGCAATATCCGCATCATTACCGAAGCTTTACAGTTTTGTGAAATAATTTATCGGCATCAGGCAAAAGCACTGAAGGCCTCAAAAGGACTCGCCTTTACCTATCTGATGTCTTTGATTTCAATAGTCGTCCTCGTCAAACGCAATTTTCTTGAAAACGGTCAGCGCAAAAAATTACTCGATGGCGACCATGAAAATAATAAGGGTTTTAAATTTTTATCTGAAATTGGTTATTTTGAAAATGAACTTTCAAATGGACTAACGGATGAATCAAAGTACCTTCTGGATACTGCATTTTATCGGCTCGATAAGATATCGCTTCGCGGAATTTGCAGCATCGTCAAAAACGGATTCTACGTAAAATCTGACTTTAAGGGCGAATTTGACCAATGGATTGATGAGCAACATTACGAATCCTATCTTGACCGCGACCGCTACTATGAAATGGAAAACGATCAAGCAGTTGAAGTTTTCGAACGTGCACTTTGTGCGCTCACAAAGAACCTCGAAGTCACTAATCCAGTTACTTTACTCCTGCTGTCTGAACGAGTCGTGGAAGATATTGCCAACGGCGCCATAGACTATGACCCTGTTTTATTCAAAAATCAAATAGTTGCGGCCGTAGACAAACTTTGTAAAACCGGGGCCATGGAAATAGTTGAAGTTCGACTGTTTGATTTGGCGGGAGAAAGATTCCGAAACTGCCGCGGTATTTATAACTACATCATAAAACGTAACCAGGATTGTCGCGACAATCAGCGACAGGCTGAAATGGCCGGATTCTGGCTTAAGATTTTCGACAATCCCGAGTTGTCAGAATCTCTCATTACAAGATACCCCCCAGCTTCAGTTCTTGCTGAATCTTCGAACTACAAAGATGTTATTCGAAGTCTGGAGTCGCTCAGTAATATTCAACTCAACCGCCTTGTGAACTGGGTAACCTCGGGACTTGAAAAGTCTGGTTTTCCCACTGACAAAGAAGCAATCGAAAATTTAAATAACCTGTCACGATTGATAATTCGTCAATACGGCAACCGGGTAGGCATCCGGTCTAATCATTTCAGGCGGTTGTCACATGCGCTAAACACCCGCAATAAAAGTGAAGAAGCCAGTTAGGCTGGCTTTTTTTCGGCCTCTATAAAAATCCTTTTGACCTGTGGGAAAGCCTGTTTGATTCGGGTATCAATGCTGGCAATCGTTGTTTCAACTTCACCCACTGAACGATTATCGTCAAAATCCACGCTGATAGTCGCCAGAATAAAATCGGGACCCATGTGCATGGTTAGTACTTCATTAACATGATCAATCGAACTTTCATGTTCCAGCTCACGCCGAATACCTTGAATGACGGGATAATTGGCTCTTTCTCCTATCAGTAAACCTTTTGTTTCATGTGCAAGCCATATCGCTGTACCCACCAGGATTAGCCCAATGATGACCGAAGCCAGTCCATCAAAAAATAACAATCCTGTGACCTGGCTGAGTACAATTCCGGCGAACGCAACGACCAGTCCGAGCATTGCGGCACTGTCTTCAAAAAGCACAACAAATATCGATGGATCTTTGGCATTTTTAATCGCCTCGATAAATCCATCTTGCCCACGTTGGCGATTAAACGCTCGGAACGCGAAATACCATGCCGCGCCTTCAAACAACATCGCCAGAGATAATACGATGTAGTTAATCATTGGATTACTCATCGGCTCTGGATGCAAAAGGTGTTTAACGCCTTCATAAATCGATATACCACCCCCTAGCGCAAAAATAAGTATGGCAACAATAAAACTCCAGAAATAAACTTCTTTTCCATGACCGAATGGGAAATCTTCATCCGCTGGCTTTTCCGCACGTTTTAAGCCGTACAGCAATAACCCCTGATTACCAGTATCGACAAGCGAATGAATACCTTCCGACAACATGGCTGAACTACCGGTCATACCGGCAGCAATAAACTTCGTGATAGAAATTAAGCAGTTACCAGCAAGTGCTGCGTAAATAACGGCTTTTGACCCTGAAGCCATCGATGCTAATCCTCGTTAAAACTTGTAGTAAAATTTGAATAGTCCCGATCTTGCGGACATCGAGCGATTAAAAACTCCATTTGATCAGCTCGAATGCTGCGATTACTGAGAATTAACCACTCCGCATAATTAGGGGCATAAGGGACTGCAAATAATTGAAGCCCCGATTCCGAAATTAATCGATCGGCTTTAGCCTGATTACATTTTTTGCAGGCCGTTACGACATTGGTCCAAACGTCTGCACCGCCACGCGATAACGGTACAACATGATCACGGGTTAGGTGATGATCAGAGTGTCGACGAAGACAGTACATGCAGCTATGACTGTCACGACGGAACAATTCTCGATTGGTTAATCCTGGAGTCAAGCCTACTGCTTCAAGTTTACTAAAACCTGAAGCAGCAACGATTGGATCAATATGAATAATACTATCTTGTCCTAGCCGTCGATTGTATCCACCATGAATACTGTAGATTCGTTCCCCTAGTGACCAGATCACCCGATCACGAGCGTACAGCACAGCCGCCTGTTGCCAGTTTATCCAGCCAAGCGGTTGCCCCAATTGATTCAGACGTAACACTAATGATTGCATGACAAAGCCCTGATGAGTATTTCTCGTGCGCTTCAGGCATATTCCTGTGACCATGTTTGAGCGGATTATACCGGTATGACCCGCCTGAAGGTCAAATTGATTCGAGGCCCACAGGGTTTGACCTGTTTAGAAACCCCATGCTTCCAATACGCCTGAGTGTCACCGGACATCAGTAATAAACAGCCTGACGGCAACAACAGTTTGGTTGGTTTCAAATCTTTTCGAAATTTATGTTTGAGTCTCAAATATCGTTCGGCACCCAAACTCAATGAAGCGATAGAAGGCGCGACACCTAATTCGACTTCGTCATCGCTGTGCATGCCCATACTATCGCACTGATCACGATAGTAATTTAATAACAGACTGTTGAAGGTAGAACCACAAACCGTTTCGACTACCTGTTTAATGGACTGCAGTAAATCGGTCCAGGGCAATGCATTAAGTTTAATTCCCGAATAACGATAGGTCAGTCCAGTGTCTCCGTACCAGGCACTCAACCGAGGTTGTAGGTGTGACCTACCAAAAAGTTTAATCGTTTCCTGACGCCATTCGATAGATTCAGTCAAGGCTTCGACTAGAAAGTCATTTGAATGCTGCAGATCTATCGACGCCCAAAATTTAAGATCCGAATCGGGCAGATCTATTGATTCGCACCGATTAAAAGAATCAACCCGAAACATCGCTATATACATGGATAAGCTGAAGTTTTTGGGTGCGACTTAATTTTTTAATCGCAGCTTCGCGGATACTCGCGACGCTTCGGTTCTGGCAGATCTCTCGGTACAATATCCGCACCGGCTTTCGTCCTTTGAAATACCTGGCCCCTAAAGGTCCTGAGCTATGTTCCTTAAAACGTCTCTCCGGATCCGTAGTTATTCCGGTATATAGAGACTGATCTGAAGCCTCAATAATGTAAACAAACCAGTTAGCATCAGCCATCAGATCGGGTTATCGAGACAGTATCGGACTAACCAAAAATGCCTTTGAAAAAGTAAAAGAAAAATATGGCTAGCCCCGCACCGGCCGGCAAGGTAATAATCCATGACATAAATATTTTCCCGACCACCCCGAGGTTAATCGCGCCAATACCTCTGGCCATACCGACTCCGAGAACAGCCCCTACCAGAGTATGCGTGGTCGAAATTGGAAGCCCGGTGCCCGAAGCAATAACAATTGTGGTTGAAGCCGCCAGTTCACAGGCAAAACCACGACTCGGCGTTAGTTCGGTAATTTTTTTACCAATCGTCGCAATAACCTTATGTCCATACATGGCTAATCCGGCCACTATACCAATCCCCCCGATCAACAATACCCAGACAGGCATTGCAGAGTTCTGGGATACTTCACCTTCACTCGCGATACTAATGACTGCTGCCATTGGCCCAACCGCATTGGCGACGTCATTAGAGCCGTGTGCAAATGCTATGGAACAGGCAGTAACGACCATGAGTACGGCGAAAATTTTCTCGACATTGGCATAATGGAAATCAACGTCATCAGACGGATCAATTTTGATCCTGGAAATATAATATTTACCAAGACCCATTACGATCAGACCAGAAATAACAGCGACTATTAAATTTTGGCTTCCGCTAAACTCGAGTCCGATATGTTTCAAGCCTTTAAACAAAGTAACCAGGGAAATCATAAATCCAGTCGCGAAAATGTAATAAGGCACGTATTTGCGCGCATTTGAGATTGGGTCGTCGGTATCAAGGATGAGTTTTTGTACACTCTTGAATAAAAAGAAAGCGAGCGAACCGGCTATCAGTGGAGACACAACCCAGCTTGCGACAATACTGCCCACTTTTGGCCAGGCAACCGAATCGACCCCTAAACCTACAACCGCAAAACCAACGATTGCACCGACAATGGTATGAGTCGTTGATACCGGCCATCCATTCGATGAAGCGATCAAAAGCCAGATACCCGCAGCCATGAGCGCGGCCAGCATTCCATATATGAGTAATTCGGGTGAACCCTCAACGGCCCCACTATTTATGATGCCTTTTCGAATCGTTGTGGTGACCTGCCCTCCTGCCAGAAAAGCCCCGGAAAATTCAAAAACAGCCGCGATAATGACGGCTTGTTTTATAGTCAGGACATTCGCCCCGATTGAAGTACCCATTGCGTTAGCAACATCGTTGGCTCCAATCCCCCAGGCCATGAAAAGACCCAAAGCACCTGCAAGGATTATATAAATGGTTAAATGATCCATAACTATTCCTGTCTAATACGATTTGTTATTTAGCGAGCAAGAGCTCAACTCGACTACCAATTCGTTCTGAGATATCTGCGACTTCACCGATTCCTTCGATCACCTTGTAAAAGAACATGACATCAACGGGAGGAAGATCTTTTTCTATTTTCAAGAGTGTTGCGCGGATTTTTATCTGTAATTTATCGGTATCTGATTCAATATCATCCAGATCATGAATAATACTGGCAACCAGCTTGACCTCTCGCCCAGAAAATCCAGTTTCGACTAGATCATCCAGCTCATTAATAACTTTAAGGGCCTGTTTACAGGCATCTTCACAGCGGGAAACATAACCGGTCAATTGCTCTGCAATCGGTTCAGGGAAAACCATTTTACGGCCCGTAACCAGACCCGCTATATCTTTCGCCTGATTGGCTGCTTTGTCTTGAACCAGTAATAATTCAAGTAAGTCGCGTCGCGATACCGGCATAAATAAGCCGTTGGGCATTTGCAGTCTTAGTTTCTTTTTTAGCGCATCGGCCTTGTTTTCAAGCTTGCTGATTTCTTTATAGACAGCTTTGGCTTTGCTGTGGTCACCTTTCAGAACTGCGTTGAAAAACGGGCTTAAAAGTTGCACGCATTCATTGACTATGACCATATGCTCCTGCATAGCCTTAAAAGGTGAATGTGAAAATATCTTTGAAAAGTAATTACTTGCCATAATGAGTTCCCCTACATTCAATGTCGCGCATTGTGCTGAAATATTACTGAAGATCAAGCAAGTAAACTTTAGAATCAGATTTAAATAACGTCCAAACGCAGTACGCCATCATAAATATGATCTTGACTGGCCAGAGCAATATCATCAAATTGATAGACTTGGACAGACTAGCCCTCCGCCTCCGACAAAAAATTTGCTGATTTTAACAAAAGCCGAAAGGAATTAGGATGGAGCTTATAAAGTCTTTTTAACTCGCAGTTTCAACTTACATATTGTTTTGGGAATTATCGCTTTTGATGCACCATATTGGTTCAATTATCGCCAGTAATCGAGCATTCTTACAAAATTTACCTGCCATATCGGGGTCAGCATTAGGCAGTATACGCTTCAACCACATAATCATCGGTAAGAGCTGAGGAGAAGCAAATGCCGAATGTTGTAATAGAGTTTAAGAAAAAATACGCCAGATCCGCAGAACAAGAGATTATCAACACCGTTTACAAGGCGATGGTTGTTGAATTTGAAATGACTGCAAATAAAAGAACCATCAGGCTTATCGTTCATGAGCCTGACAGGTATTCACCTGACCCGAATTTGGTTAGCCCTGATTTACATACTCACATTTCAATAGATACCTTTGCAGGTCGATCAATTGTTGCAAAACGCATTCTGTACTAAAGCAATAGTCACTAACCTCGAAAAACTAGACACTCCTAAAGATCACATCGAAATTCTCATTAGAGAAATCCCAAAAGAAAACTGGGGGATTCGAGGTGGCCTGGCAGGTTGTGATGTTTTGTGAAACTAAACCGATTGCAAAAATCTAACAAAAGCCTCAGATTCCGGCAGCCAGCATAGCTGGTATAATCGGGTTACCAGCTGTCAATCACTGTCGGATAAAGGCGATATCCATTGACCCATTGCTCAACGGACATAACGATAGATTTAGCCCTTCAAATACTCATTTAGAGGATCGAACAAAGGTTTACTGTATAGCTCTGCCTTTATCATCTCTCCAAGGATTTCTATCTCGACAATCGCGCCTTCTTTAATTAATTCTGTCGGTAAAAAGCCGAAGGCGATACTGGTTTGAGTATGATGGGAATACCCGCCTGAAGTGACGTAACCGACGACCTCACCTGAATGCCAGATAGGTTCCCAGGCGACTACATCCGCATCTTTGGCGTCGACTTTGAAACTACAGAGTTTACGTTTTACTCCGGACTCGCGTTCGGCAAGGGCTGCGGCCTTACCAATAAATTCGGCCGGTTTGTTGTAGTCAACAAAGCGATCGAGCCCGGTTTCAACGGGCATATAATCGGGTTTGAATTCCCGCATCCATGACCCAAACGATTTATCCAGACGCAGACTCATCATCGCGCGCATACCAAATGGCTTTAGTCCCAGATCCTGACCGGCATGAGTCAAAACATCGTAGAGTCCGGCTTGCTGATGCCAGGGTACATAAATTTCATAGCCCCGATCACCGGTGTAGCTAACACGCTGCACGATAGCCTGGCATTGCCCAATATCCATTTCACGTACAGAGAGAAACGGAAAGCTGTCCGTCGAAACATCAGCTAAAGTCACTCGACTCAGTAAGGTCTGTGCATTCGGGCCTGCAATCTGAAAACCAATTCGTTCTTTGGAGATATTACGCAGGGTAACGTCACTTTCAGGCAGATGTTGTTCAAACCAACGCATATGGTAAGCCTGTGCGCCAAAGGATGCTGTCACCTGAAATACATCGGGTTTGACCTGTGCCACCGTAAAGTCACCCATAATTCGACCTTTGGGACTGAGCATAGGGTTCAAGCCTATCCGGCCGACTGCCGGTATTTTTCCGGCCATAATTGTATCGAGATAATCTTTTGCACCGACGCCTGCGAATTCATATTTACCAAAGTTATGTACTTCATTAAGTCCCACGGCCTGCCGAACCGCTTTGACTTCCTCGGCAACAATGTCAAAAGCATTTGATCGCCTAAAGGTAGGAACTTCATAGGGCTCGACGCCGGGCGGTGCAATGTAATTGACGTGTTCCATTCCGTACATCGAACCAAAAGCAGCATTTTGTTGCTGCCAGATACCATAGGCTGGTGTGGTATCGAGCGGTCGCGCTGCAGGTAATTCTTCATTCGGGTAGGAAACCGAAAAGCGCTTTTGATAATTTTCACGGACCTTGAGTCGGGTATAAGATGGTGTGCAATAATCGCCGAAACGGGCAACGTCCATTGCAAAAACATCGCGCGATGGTTCACCTTCTATCATCCATTCCGCCAGCGTTAATCCAACACCGCCACCCTGGCTAAAGCCCGCCATGACCGCACAGGCCGACCAATAGTTTTTCAGGCCTGGCACCGGGCCTACCAGCGGATTCCCATCGGGTGCAAAAGTAAAAGGCCCGTTGACAATGGTTTTTATACCGGCATCGGCCAGAACCGGGTAACGCTTAAACGCGAACTCCATCGAGTCACCGATTCGATCCAGGTTTTCGGTTAATAATTCATGGCCAAAATCCCATCGAGTGCCGTCAACGGCCCAGGGTACACAGTTCTGTTCGTAAAATCCGATCACCAATCCTTTACCTTCCTGGCGCAGATAACTCTCCCCCGCAGGATCCATGACATGAGGCAGTTCACTGTCTCGACCATAAACCTCAGGAATATCTGCAGTTGCAAAATACTGATGTTCCATCGGGTGCAAAGGTAAATACACCCCAGCCATTGCGGCGACTTCGCGTGCCCATAATCCGGCAGCATTGACCAGCTTCTCGGCAATAATTGTGCCCTGTTCCGTCACTACTTCCCAACTGCCGTCCGGCAGAGGATTGGTCTCAAGAACCGGATTTCGTAATATTATTTCCGCCCCCTGAATCTGCGCTGCCTTAGCGTAAGCATGGGTCGTGCCTGAGGGATCAAGATGTCCATCTAAAGGATCATATAAGGCAGCGAGCACCCCATCTGTATTGGTTATTGGACTTAGTTTTCTGATCTCTTCTGGGCCCACTATTTCAGTATCCAGCCCCATATGACGATGCATCGCACGGGCAGACTTTAAAAAGTCTAGACGCTCTGGTGTATCTGCAAGGGTTAAACCACCAACATGATGCAAACTGCAGGATTGCCCGGTAATTTTCTCCAATTCGCGATATAGGCGAATGGTGTAACCTTGAAGTGCGGCCATGTTGGTATCCGCATTTAACGTGTGAAAACCGCCTGCGGCATGCCAGGTCGAACCCGATGTCAGTTCCGACCTTTCGATCAATACCACATCTTTCATACCAAATTGGGTCAGATGATAAATCACACTGCAACCAATGACACCACCGCCAATTACAACTACCTGAGCATGGCTTTTCATAAATATCTCCCGCGAATCAATTTGAATTCTAAATACATTACCGACATTCTTTCATAAGACTTTCAAGATGAGCTTCAATCTCATGAGGGTGGACAACGGCCATCCGAATTAAATCATCGAACCGACCCGTCAGTTTTCGAATCTGATCGAGACTGTTGACTACTACGTATAGATGCCCGAGAAACAGGCTTGCACGCATCGGCCCATACAGGGTGAACGATGACGAATAGGTTTGACGCCCATCGTATAAAAACCAACGAAATCCAGGGTACAGCTCATGATTAAGGGCGATCATTTGCTCCAACTGACTTTTCCGGTCTGCGACGGCGAGTCGATCCCAGATGCCTTCCCCCCGCGCAAACCCCAGCAAATGTTGCAACGACATACAGGTTTCCATTTCAGAACCCGGATGGCGTTGCTGCAATAACAACAAATGATTATCGCGTACGGACTGATCAACTTTTCCACTGCCGTATCGATTGAATTCGTATTCGGCAATCGCTTCTGTTTTCAATAACTCGGGTAAAGTTGTCGGTACGTACCGAATTTTATAACCGGCGGCCTGCCGATGCCATTCGAGATTGTATTCAAAATAGTCAGACGAGTAATCATCGAGCTCTATCGCTTCAGGCACCATTTCAGCACGCATCGCGCCACCATCGGTTAAACCCAATAACCAGTCGATACTGACCTGATGGGTCTCAGCAATTGATGCAATCGTATCAGCGCGCGGCAATCGCACAATATCAGTCGATAGTAATTGAGATAAGGTTGATCTATCTACTTTAATCGAGCTGGAAAATGCAGAACGGTTCATTCCCGTTTGAGCAATCACCTGGAGCAATCGATCCTGAAATAGGAGCACTCGATCCTGCAATCGCATTACTGACCCAACTGACGTCGTCGTTGAGTCACATAATCCTGCAGAACCTGGCGAGTTGATTCGTTTATTTCCGGTGGCTCAAATTCAGACAAGGTTTTCCGGTACAAAGTATTAGCCCGTTGATAAGCGGTTTGCTCACCATTTTCTGCCCAGGTTTCATAGTTACTCCAATCCGACAGCAAGGGTTCATAAAACGCGGTCGTATAATTCGCCATGGTGTGGCCGGTGGCAAAAAAATGTCCACCGTGGCCGGCTTCACGAATAGCATCCAGCGCGAGTGTATCGTCATCAACTCGCAAAGGTGTCAGCGTTTCGCGCATCATTTGCAGCATGTCGATATCGATCATGAATTTCTCAAATGACGCACAGAGTCCACCTTCAAGCCAGCCTGCCGCATGTTTGATGACATTCGCCTGCCCCATCACAGCGCCCCAGAGAGACATTTGAGATTCCCAGGTGGCCTGCGCATCAACGCAATTAGACGCATTGGTGTTAGATGACCGAAATGGAATTCCGTACCTTCGGGTTAATTGTCCAGTTGCCCAGGCCGCCCTTGTATATTCAGGCGTCCCGAAAGCAGGGGATCCACTGCGCATATCAGCATTTGAAGTAAAGCCACCATATACCATCGGAGCTCCAGGATTGATGATTTGGGATAAAGCAATCACACCGAGCGCTTCCGCATTCTGCTGTGCCAATGCGCCAGCAATCGTAATCGGACACATCGCACCCGAGAGCGTAAAAGGGGTAACAATAGTGGGCTGACCGTTTTCCGCCATTTCAATCAATCCATCCAGCATTGAACCGTCAACCCGCAATGGCGAATTAGTATTTACCACGGTGATAATACTCGGTTCTGATTTAAGCGTTTCACGATCAACGCCACGGGCAATCGCGGTCATTTCAATACCATCCATCACTCTGCCGCCACCAAGGCAGTAACAACTAAAGGCTTTATCAGTCAGCGTCATGGCCGAATAGGTAGCATCCAGGTGACGGGTATCGGGGTGAATATCAATCGGCTCTACCGGATAGCCACTGAGAAAATCAATGACATCAAAGCTTTGGGCCAATCGCAGAAAATTGTCATAATCAGCCATATTGCCAGTTCTGCGCCCGCCTTCCAGATCGGAACTATTGGGCGCGCTGGCAACCGTCGTGAAGTTGATTGCTTTTCCACCGATGGTTCGATTACGGTCGGCATTTCGGGCATGCAAGGTGAATTCAAAAGGCACGGTTTGAATCAGGCGCATGACCTGATCCCTACCGAGATATACGCGTTGTAAGTCCCAATCGACCTTAGCGCCGTCTTGTTCATATAAACCTAAAGCCCGTTCATTGAGGATTTCGAGTCCGATGTCTTCGAGTATTTCCATCGATGCTTCGTGGATTTTATCGAGGGACTCGGGGCTTAAGGCTTCGATAGGGTCATAGGGAAGGGTTAGTTGATCAGTAATCTTTCGGATTTGATCTTCTGGGGGGGTTGGGCGGTTTCTGTTTCGACGACGAGACATGGGTTGCAATCCGAATCAATTTTAATCGAGTGTATTACAGGTTTGCATTGGTGGATAGACTGGTCATCTATGTTATTTATAAACAACTTTGTTTATTTATATTAACAATATTTTTCATCTGAAATCCCTGTCGTTTGCGATGGTATGCCTAATGAAACTGAATAGGCGATCGGTCAAGAAACTTGTACACTCGTTAATCTCTAAATAAAAATGGACTTTGGGAAACAGCATTATGTTTAAAAAATTGATTCTGACATTTGGTTTACTCAGTTTTTCACTAAGCGTTTGTGCTGAAGGTTACTATGGTTTGAGTTATTCAAGAGTGGACTTTGATGGTGTTGAGCCAACAGCGCTGGAATTCAAAATTGGTAGTCAGATCGAAGACACTATTGCACTGGAAGGCCGATTCGCCATTGCCTTAGGGAAAGATAGCGAAACCCTTTTGATGAAGAATTAGATTTTGAAACCGATCATGTCGGTTTCTTGGCTCGCCTGGGACAATTGAAGAGACATAGCACTATCTATGGATTAATTGGCTTTATGGATGTAGAGCTAGCCGCTTCTTTAGACGGATTTAGTATCAGTGACAGCGCATCAGACATTGGGTTTGGCTTCGCTGTAGGTGATGAGCAAGGCTTTTCTGGTTAGTACATAATTGGCAATGGCGATCTGGATGAAGTGAGTTGGATAAATTTGGGATATTTTAAACGTTTCTAAACTACGTCAACTCTGATTAGCTTGATTTCCAACACAAACAACAATTTGGGTAGAATGGTCTGCCAGACCCACTCAGAGAATCCTTGATACCGTTTCGATGATAAGTTAAAAATCATAGAATTGTTGATAAAATTTTACTATGTTTCTAAAGATCCTATATACCGCTTATCCGCAGGAACCATATTGAATCCTTCGACAAAATTACAATCAACACCCAATGATACTGGCCAATATGTTAGTTGTGGCATGTATTCCTTTAATTCTTCGTTACAAGTGGCCTGGCAAACTCTTTTCAACGAATTTTTCGAACTGGAAAATATTCCATCTACATTCCGTAAGGAGTTACTAGATGAGTCCAATTTTAAGATCTTAACTGATCCAGATCTATTATTGGGGCATACCTGCGGCTATCCACTCATGGAGACTTATCAGTCTTATTTGGCACCAGTGTGCGTTCCTGTGTTTTCGGTGCCCGGCGTTAATAACCGTCATTACTGTAGTTTTTTCATTACTGCCAAAGATAGCGATATTGAGTGTCTGAATGATTGTAAAAATAGAATCGCTGCGATCAATGGACCCGATTCAAACAGTGGGATGAATGTACTCAGGCACGCAGTTGGGCCACTCGCAAACCAGTCCTGTTTCTTTTCAGACGTATTAGTATCTGGGGGGCATTGGGATAGTGTCATTGCTGTGTCGGAATCCCGCGCCGATGTTGCTGCAATTGATTGTGTGACCTTCGCGCTTTTGAAAGATCATCAGCCCGATTTAATCGATTCGGTAAAAATTATTGGCTCGAGCACTGAAACTTGCGGCTTGCCTTTCGTCATTCCTTTGGCAAATGACGATGTAGCGACGCGACAAAGAATGATCGACAGCCTGAATACAGCCCTCAGCAAACTTGATCATCAAACAAAATCAACATTACACCTTGAACGATTCGAGCCGGTGTCGCTTTCCGATTATCAATTTATTCTCGACATCGAAGATGCGGCCATTCAAAAAGGTTATCCAGTTCTTTGTTAGGAGATTAACGCGTCAATTAATGGATGCTCATACGATCGATCACTATATTTAAATATCTACAAAATTCATTGCCGTTCCGACTAAGCTTAAATAGAATCGCCGCCCTGCTTGATCGGCAGGATTAACCTGAGTTTCAATTTATGTGGAAAGATCTATCAGCTTCTTGGGCAATACTGCTTGGCATCGGTTTCATGATGCTGGCTAATGGCTTACAGGGCACCCTGCTCGGGGTACGGGCGATGATCGAAGGCTTTTCGACCTTCTCCACCGGCATCATGATGACGGGCTATTTCATCGGCATTTTTATTGGTTCATTTGTAGCGCCTTACCTGGTATCACGAGTTGGACATATCCGGGTTTTTTCGGCTTTGGCTTCGCTCGCATCAATCTCGATTCTCTTTCACGGCGTTTATATTGATCCTTACTTGTGGATGATCATGCGCATAGTGACTGGTATCTGTTTCGCAGGTTTTTATGTGGTCACTGAGAGCTGGTTAAATGATCGCGCGAGCAACGAAACTCGCGGCAAAGTTCTGTCGTTTTATATGGTCATAGTAACGGGTAGTATGGGTGCCGGTCAGTTTCTCCTCAATCTCCACAGTCCGTCAGACATAGATTTATTTATTCTGATTTCGGTGATCATTTCTTTCGGCTTGATTCCGATGTTGCTCACCGCTAAACCTGCGCCCTATTTTGAGTCATCCGGCAAGATGTCGATCTTCGAGTTGTATCGAGCTTCACCGCTCGCGGTTATCGGCAATTGTTTAACTGGCATGGCTCACGGAACTATTTTTGGTCTCGGTGCTATTTATGCCTCGGCGGTTCTAGTCGATTTACAGAAAATATCCTGGTTTATGGCCTGCTTTTTAATTGGAGCCCTGGTTTCGCTGTGGCCGATTGGTTATTTGTCAGACCGACTTGGCCGACGATTAGTTATGGCTTTGCTTTCGATTGTGTCGATCATCTGTAGCGTAGTTGCAGTTTTCGTTTCTAAAGATAACTGGGCTTTTTACTTTGTCATCATCTGTCTCGGCAGCGCTGCAATGCCGATGTATTCAATTTGTGTTGCTTATGCAAATGATCGCCTGGAACCCCACCAGATTGTGGATGCCAGTGGCAGTCTGGTTATGATTTCTGGAATCGGGCTTTGTATCGGGCCTATTGTCATCGCCTTCCTGATGGATTATTTCAGTATTAACTTTTATTTCTGGGGAATTGCAGCGGTGTTTGGGCTAATTCTACTATTTACATTAATTCGAATGACATCGAGACCGGGAATTGCTGTATCTGATCAATCTCAATTGATTGCCGGGCCTATAGGCACACCAATCGCAGAATACGCGGCGCCATATGCCGTGGATTATGCAGAAGCGGTTGCTTCCGACAATTTTGAAACCCTTGATAATAATGGCGAGGAACATGACAAAGTATTATAAAAATGCAACTTGATTCCTATCAAAACCACACCGATGCAAATGCTCGGATAACGCCAGCATCAAATCTATAAAGGGGTTCTTCACCAACCGTTGTTGCATCAGTCAGATCACGAAAATTGTCATAATCAAACCTGATTACCCCTGTGGCTCAGCTAGTGAGCCAGTAAGTGACACATAATGAAATCCTGAAAACAAGCAGGAAAGTGTTATGGCAAGAAACCAGGTTCAATTCCAAAAATGAATCAGTTTACCCGAGTTTTTGAAGCAATATGGTACACAGGAACAGTGTCACACTGCACTTTTCAATTGGCGTTGGCCAGATGACTTCAACTGTCCCGAATGTGGACACAAGGAGCATTGTAAATTATCAAGAGGACTATACCAGT
>JBLIOG010000008.1:0-41078 GCA_047639625.1 Gammaproteobacteria bacterium | reverse complement strand
TAGACAGCGTTGAAAGCTACTTGTACCATAAACGCTACTATCACTGGAAAAATGGCCCTGCACATTGCTTGTGCCAACCATTGCGTCATGACACTGGCGCATTAATAATAGATATTTATGATCACACCTATCACTCGTCCAAAATCGAAGTCAGACAGGAAACCACTGAAGCTCCAGGCTTTGTTGCCAGAAAAGCGAATAGCAGGAATGAAGTTGTCGCGATTAAATCGGGTCGAATCGTGATGACTGGAAATAAGCAGATGTGCAAAATCGATATCAAAGATACTTCTCACTTTATTGACAAAACAAAATAAACGGAATCTAAGTTATGAACTCACCAACACAGGCGATTGAAAATGAAGCCATAGTATTACGTGATGATAAGTCTGGTGTCGCAACTGTAACGCTTAACCGACCCGATCAATACAATGCGCTGTCGTCAGTCATGCTCGATACCTTACAATCGGAGTTTGATAATATTGCATCGGATCATTCGATTCGAGTCGTCGTGCTAGCGGCCAATGGTAAAGCCTTTTGCGCGGGCCATGATTTAAAAGAAATGCGGAGCTCTGATGACCTGGAATTTCATCAGGCTTTATTTCAAAAATGCAGCAAGATGATGCTGACGATCAATCAGATGCCTCAACCAGTGATCGCGAAGGTTGACGGTATTGCCACTGCCGCAGGTTGCCAATTGGTCGCTAATTGTGATTTGGCTCTGGCAAGTCACGAATCACGATTTGCAGTTTCTGGAATTAATCTGGGATTATTCTGTTCGACGCCTGCCGTTCCATTAAGCCGAAACTTGCCTCGCAAAAAGGCAATGGAAATGTTATTAACTGGTGACTTTATATCCGCCAAAACCGCTGAAGATTATGCGTTGATTAATGCCGCAGTTGATGCGGATCAACTTGATCAGGCGACACAGGATATGGCGCAAAAAATTGCGGCAAAATCTGCGCTCTCGATTCAACTGGGTAAGGATATGTTTTATAAACAACTGGGAATGGATTTGTCGAATGCCTATGATTACGCTGCCGAACGAATGGCCTGCAACATGGCATCCGATGATGCGCGTGAAGGGGTTGATGCTTTTATTGAAAAAAGAAAACCGGTCTGGAACCAGTAAAAATAATGAGCCATTCTGCCTACGCCTCACATCTGGATAAAAATTCAGCTAATTATTCGCCCTTGTCACCACTCACGTTTATCGAGCGAGCGGCGTCTGTGTATCCTGAACGTGCTGCGATAATTTATCGCGACGTCGAGCAGAACTGGCGCGATACCTACCGTCGATGTAGACAGTTTGCGTCTGCGTTAAAGAAACTGGGAATTGAGCAAGACGATACAGTTGCTTTGATGTTACCGAATGTTCCAGCCATGTGTGAAGCACATTTTGCGATTCCAATGGCTGCTGGGGTGATTAACGGTTTGAACATCAGGCTGGATGCTGAAGCTATCGCATTTATGCTCAAACATGGTGAGGCGAAAGTACTCTTTACTGACCGTGAATTTTCAACCGTGATAAAAGCTGCGCTTGATCAGATGGAGATTCGTCCGATCGTCATCGATGTAGATGATCCTAATTATGAAGGTGGTGAATTTGTTGGTGATATGAACTACGAGGAATTCCTGGCAACCGGCGATGAATCCTTCGAATGGCAACTGCCAGAAGATGAATGGCAGGCTATTGCATTAGGTTATACCTCGGGTACCACCGGAAATCCTAAAGGCGTTGTCACGCATCATCGTGGCGCACATCTAAACGCGATTTCGAATATCCTCGGATGGAACATGAATAGCTTCCCAGTTTATTTATGGACCTTACCGATGTTTCATTGCAACGGCTGGTGCTTTCCCTGGACCCTGGCTGCGCTGAATGGCACTAATGTGTGTTTGAGGTCGGTTCGTGCAGATGATATTTTTAATTCGATTAAAGATCATAAGGTGACCCATTTATGTGGCGCGCCCGTCGTATTAAACCTCATGGCTCAGGCAGATGAGTCGTTAAAGACAGGTATTTCTCACCAGGTTAATATTATGACGGCTGCTTCAGCACCGCCACCGGTTATTCTCGAAGCGATGGCAAATCTTGGTTTTAATGTGACCCATGCCTACGGTCTGACTGAAGTTTACGGCCCTGCAGTGGTTTGCGCCTGGCATGAAGAATGGGATGACCTGTCGATTACAGAACAGGCCAATATGAAATCACGTCAGGGTGTACGCTATCCGATGCTCGAAGAGCTTGTGGTCATGGACCCTGATAATATGCAGCCGGTTCCAAAAGATGGTAAGACGATTGGCGAAATCATGTTCAAGGGTAACATCGTAATGAAGGGTTACCTGAAGAATCCATTGGCCAGTGATAAGGCGTTCGAAGGTGGATATTTTCATTCTGGTGATCTTGCTGTTTGTCACCCAGATGGTTATATTGAAATTAAAGACCGTTCGAAAGATATTATCATTTCGGGCGGTGAAAATATTTCCAGTATTGAAATCGAGGCTGTTCTTTATCGACATCCTGCGGTTCTTGAAGCGGCTGTAGCCGCAATGCCCAGTGAACAATGGGGAGAAACTCCTTGTGCCTTCGTTACCTTGCATGAGAATAAAGAAGCGGTGACGGAGCAACAAATTATTGATTTTTGTCGGGAAAATCTGGCAAAGTTCAAGATACCCTGCCGTATTATTTTTGGACCTTTACCAAAAACCTCGACCGGGAAAATACAAAAGTTTGAATTACGCGAGCGAGCAAAATCATTATGAGCCACCTATGAGCGATTTAAAAACACTGCGCCGGGTATTAATGCAATACAAATCAGTCGCTATGGTAGGCCTTTCAGCCGACTGGTCGCGCCCCAGTAATTTCGCGGCAAAATATCTACTGGATCGTGGTTTTAAAGTGATTCCGGTTAATCCCAAATACGACGAAATTCTCGGGCAAACCTGTTACCCAGATTTGCAATCTATTCCTGAACCGGTTGATATTGTTAATCTATTTCAGCGCGTCGAACGCATTCCACCCTTTGTCGATGCCGCTATCAAAATAGGCGCCAAAGTCGTCTGGATGCAGCTTGGAATTGTTGATGAAGGTCAGGCACAAAAAGCTCGAGATGCGGGTCTTGAAGTAATTATGGATCGTTGTATGAAAATTGAATATGCCCGCATTTTTGGGGGTCTTAATACGATTGGTGTTAATACCAAAGTGATTACGTCCCACCGACCAAAGTTTGTAAACGCGTAACTGGAGCGAAATTAATGGCTGATCGAGAATTTGGTGTTGAAACGCTTTGCCTTCATGCCGGGCAAATCCCCGACGCGGCGACAGGATCACGTGCGGTCCCTATATATCAAACCACGTCTTACGTGTTTGATGATGCTGAGCATGCCGCTAGTCTGTTCAATCTGCAGACGTTCGGAAACACTTATACCCGCCTCACTAATCCGACGACCGCGGTTTTTGAAGAACGTATGGCAGCACTTGAAAATGGGCGCGCGGCTGTTGCTACCAGTTCAGGAATGTCGGCCCAAATGACTGCCATTCTGACTTTGATGCAACAAGGTGACGAACTGGTATCTGCTCGAAATTTATACGGCGGTACCTATTCGCAATTTGATTATACATTCCGCAAAATGGGCATAAACACTCATTTTGTCGACTCCGATGATCCGGAAAATTTTCGGAAAGCGATTACTTCGAAAACCAAAGCGCTTTACGCTGAAACGATTGGTAATCCAACCAATAGTGTTATAGACATTGAGGCCGTTGCCGTCATCGCACACGAAGCGGGTATACCGCTTGTTATTGACAATACTTTTGCAACGCCGGTGCTCTGTAAGCCAATGGATCATGGCGCCGATATTGTCGTTCATTCGGCTACGAAGTTCATTGGTGGTCACGGTACCAGTATGGGTGGTGTTGTTGTCGAATCTGGCAAGTTCGACTGGGGTAATGGAAACTTCCCGGGAATGGTTGAACAATCCGAGGGATATCATGGTATCCGGTTTTATGAAACATTTGGTGACTTTGGATTTACAATGAAAGCGCGCTGTGAAACTTTACGCACGCTTGGTCCAGTCGTGAGTCCATTCAATGCTTTTATGCTATTGCAAGGACTTGAAACCTTACCGATCAGAATGGAGCGGCATTGTAAAAATGCCATTGGCGTTGCGGAATTTCTGCTCGCACATCCAGCCGTTTCCTGGGTTAATTATGCCGGGCTGCCAGATAACCCTTATCAGGCTCAGGTCGATAAATATTTGCCCAATGGTGCGGGCTCTATCATGAGCTTTGGCATTAAAGGCGGCAGTGAAGCCGGTGTTAAATTTATTAACAATGCAGAATTTATGAGCCATCTTGCCAATGTTGGCGATGCCAAGACGCTGATTATTCATCCAGCATCAACGACCCATCGACAACTCAGCGAAGAGCAGCAAATTGCGGGTGGTATTACCTCGGATATGATCCGAATTTCGGTTGGACTTGAAACCCTCGATGACATTCTCTGGGATATCGATCAGGCCCTGGCAATCTCTCAATCCCAATAACCAGTGGCTTCATCGTATGATTTGGTCATCTTCGATTGCGATGGCGTTCTGGTTGACAGTGAACGAATTGCCAACGAAGTCTTCAGGCGCATATTGACCGAAGAAACTGGAATAATGTTCAGTCTTGAACAAATGTTCGACACCTTCGTCGGTCACTCACAAGCCCACTGCATGGAGAAGCTGGAAAAGATTCTGGGTTACGCCCCACCGGATTTAATAGCTGAGCGTTACAATCAGGAAATTAATCAGACTCTGTCTGAGCAAGTAGAAGCCGTTCAGGGTATCCATAATGTTTTAATCGATTTACCGCTTCCTTATTGTGTCGCTTCTAGCGGCTCCTATGAAAAAATGGAGTTAACGCTGGGTAAGACCGGATTAAAACGGTTTTTTGGTAACAATATTTACAGTACCAGTGATGTTTCCAGGGGAAAGCCGCATCCCGATATTTACTTGCATGCAGCCAAATTGATGGGTGTTGACGTACCGCGACGATGTCTGGTGATTGAAGACAGTCCCGTAGGTGTTACCGGGGCGATTGCCGCAGGTATGACGGTTTTTGGTTTTGCCGAATTAATGCCTCGTGAAAAATTACTGAAACAAGGTGCTCATCTCATTTTTGATAAAATGGAAAATTTACCCGACTTAATCGCGCAACTTATCGAACCTGATTGACGACAATGTGCTTACTGGCAGCGCGTCCGCTGTCATCGACCACGCGCACTTCAAACCTGCCCGGAGCTGCCTCCCAGAAAAACTTTTGAGGTGGGATGGATTCTCCAACAAACTGTTCATTTACAAACCAGTAAAGCCGTTCAACGTCCGGGTCGGTTATGGCTCCAAATGGAATTTGATTATTGCTACCATTGATTGAATGAATCGCGTATTCGATATTATTTTGCGGGGATGTGATTCTGGGAATGGAGCCGGTTCCACGACTTTGTTCGAGATCACAATCGGGTGAAAATGGTGGGGGCCTGCGTAATACGATTCCTGCGCGTTCGAATACTTCAAGGTAGTCAGAAGGCCAGAATTCATATAGTTTTAACACAGTAGTCCCGGGAAGGTGCCAGCATGCACGGTGTCCAGTTTCAGGCTCGATGGGTATTTTTCTATAAACATTAGATACACGAATAGGCGAAATACCCGGGATAAACCAGGACTCTCGCGATGTAGGGCAGTTTTTTTCAAAAAGATCACCGGTGGTTTCACAAACCAGAAGTCTTTTTAAATTTAAAGAATTAAGGTCAGATTGATCGGTTAGTCTCCATTGATTATTGGGAAGGAGTTCGTCGAAGATTGAAAATAGTAATGGCCCTGCAGCTTGCCTTCCTGTGAAGGCGTGGTTTCCTTTTCCATCGAAGTTTCCAATCCAGACGGCGAGTACATAAGGTCCGCTAATGCCGATCGCCCAGGCATCTCGAAATGACCAGGAGGTCCCGGTTTTCCAGGGCAGGTCTCGTTGGGCTGGTGGATGATAGGAGGAGTGCGGTTTTCCCGGAGGTGGATTATCTTTCAGTATGTCGAGTATCAGGAAGCTGGCTTCCGGGCTGAGTATTTGACTGGGCTGTTGCGCGCTAGAATTCGGTGTATTACGAATCGGTTTGAGCTCGCCACGGTTTGCCAGGGCCGCGTACAATCGCAGCAGTTCTAACATTGTTAATTCACCGCCTCCAAGCGCCAGAGCCAATCCATAAAAACTGGCCTCACGCAGATCGCTTACGCCTGCGTTGATAAGAAACCGATGAAAAGAATAGGTCTTAAGTCGGGATTGCAAATCAACCGCCGGTACATTACGACTCTGGATCAATGCCTGCTTTGCCGAGATCGGCCCCATAAACCGTTTATCGAAATTTTCCGGGGTGAAACCTCCGAACCGTCTGGGTGCGTCCTTGAGCAGGGATGCTGGATGAATCAAGCCTTCATCGATGGCAAGGCCATAAACAAAAGGTTTCAGCGTCGAGCCCGGCGACCTTTTGGCCAGAGTACCGTTAACCTGACCTGAAATTTTGGTGTCAAAGAAACTGGCTGATCCGACCATAGCCTCGATCGACATGGTTTGATAATTCAATAAAAGAGCCGAAGCGTTGTGAATTCCCTGAGCGGATTTTGCCGCAATAGTTTGGTGAATTTGCTGTTCGATCAATTGTTGTTTATGCAGGTCCAGACTGGTTCGAATCGTACCGTGGCCCTGATGTTGGGTTTGTTGGTTAAGATAGTTGACAAAATGAGGCGCTTTAAATGGAAGTGCTTCTGGCGAGGAGATCAACATGGGTAAATCTAATGCAAATGATTTGTCATTGTCTTGTGGATGATGGATAACCCATTTATCGAATAAAAGCTTACGTGCTTTGCTGAGTGTGTTGAATCCTGTCTTCGTAGTTGGATTACGTCTAACCGGGTTTTGCGGAATAACCGCAAGGGTTAAGGCTTCGATCAAATTAAGTTCGCCGGGCAGCTTATTAAAGTAAATGCGACTGGCCGCTCCTATACCTTCAATATTTCGGCCATAGGGCGCGAGATTAAGATAGCGTTCCAAAACTTCCTGTTTCGAATAGTATCGGGTCAGTTGTAGTGCTCGGAATATTTGCTCGAGTTTGCCACCTACGGTGGTTGATTCTATTTTCCAGATTAATCGGGCCAGTTGCATGGTGATGGTTGACGCACCAATCCGGTGTTCTCTGGTGATGTAACTAGTCCAGAAAGCACGAAACAAAGCGACAACATCAACGCCGAAATGTGAATAATAATGCTGATCTTCATACAGCAAAGTGGCCTGAATAAATTGCGGGGAAATGTTTGCTAGCGGCTGGAATAACCGATAGCGATCATCGTCGGCCAGTGTCAGTCGGAGTAGTTGACCATCGCGATCAAAGTAAGCCCGGGAATAGCCAACTGATGAGTCGATTTTAGGCATGGATAGGAATGTAAAACCGAGCGCTGCTATTACACTCAGTAATAGCAGCGCTACCAGGCCGTGTTTCATGGCCGTGCGATAACCACAAATTTGCCCGCGGGGCCATGTGCATAAATTGATCGGTCATACATCGATTCGGCATAAATTGGCGGGACAGTAAATTCACCAGAAGCTGTCAGCTTAACTCGGTAACTAAGTTCGCTAACCGTATTAGTAAAGCGACCATAATAAACCACCCGATCTTCGCGAATATCGATGTAGTCAGCGTTCCACCCGTAAGCGTTTGCCTTGACTGAGCTTCGACGAACTTCGAAACCACCAGGCAGCAAATCTATAATCGCGACGTTGTTAACGGGGTTATCTCCAGGCGCACGGACTTTGATTTTGACGGTTAACTCCTGTCCCTGTTTAAACTGGTTTACCGCGTTACCTTCTTCGTCCACATACTCTCGAAAAATCTCCAGACCAGACTGTTCAGCCTGATCCGGCAGGGTATTATCGAAGCCAGATTGTTGGTTGATATAATACAGAGGTATGTCAGATTCTACGATTACCCTGCTTGTCGAAACGGGATAATCTGCGGTCATAAATGGCTCTGGATTAACCAAGATAGCTTGCAGTTTTTTAGCCGTGTCAAAGGCCTCAATCTGAATCGATTCATGTCCAGGTATGGCCTCAATCAATTGACTATAAGCGCCGAGCGCCAATACCGTATAGGCGGCTGAAATTGTGTTATATCGGCCACTAAATATCTCTTTCGTGAGTTGATGGATTTGTTTGGCGTCAATGTCTTTGGCTAGATCGGGGAAATGACGCGATAACAGAAAAATATATTGCGCATCAACCCCCAGCAATGAATGGAAATCGTCCAGAGAGTTATGGTTTGAGTTCAGTTCGTAATAATCAACAAGGCGTTTAGCTTCATCGGCTTTCTGTAACAATTGATAAGTTGCAGCCATGTAGACTGCAAGAATGTCTTTCTGCCACTTTTCGCCATGTTGGCGTTTCATTTGTGATTCAAGGTCAATCAGCGCGTTCGTTGTTACTACGCCCATGCGCGTGAGAAGATAAATAGCGTTGGCACGGGTCCTGGCCTCGACCAGTGATGGACTTGATAGAGTCGCGAAATCTTCAAGAAAGTTTTTACCGCGCTGGAATAGTTCAGGTGAAACTGGTATGCCTTGCTGGCCAGCTTCGAGTAGGAAATGCATGACATAGACCGAAGGATAAACGGCTGAAAATTGTTGACCGGGCCAAAACGAAAAACCGCCATCCGGTCTCTGACGTTCGCGCAGTTTATTAATGAGTTTTGCAAAAAATGATTCAATTTTGGCATGGGTTGAATAAGAAGGATGGGTCATCAATCCAACCAAAGGAAATACCTGACTAACAACCTGCTCGGTACATCCGTGCGGGTATGTTTCAAGATATTGTGTCAAACCATCGATCAAAACTAGCGGGTTGGCGGATGCGCTAATCGATTGCTCGGAAAATGCTTCGATTAGACTGCGTTGCGGTTCGAAATCAATCGTGCGGCCTTCGCTATAGCCTGTCGTCAATTGACTGCGATAAGTCGAAGCCGGGCGTATACTCAGGCTCGCCGTTCGCGTTGAATCTTCGTTACCGTGGTTGACCCTGAATTTAATTTCAGCAGCGCCGGGACTGGTAAGCGCACGAACGCGGAACCGATAGCTGGCTTCTCCACCCTCGTCGATTAACAGTTCAGTGTCTTTGCCATCGATAATTTCGAGATTATCACTGGCTGTTAGTTTTAACCCGACGGCTGCCTGTTTCCCCGAGCCTTCGATGATGTTAGCGACACCTACTGTTACATCGAACTCGTCACCTGGCGCAGATTGAGTCAACAGGTTAGGCGAAATAACAAAGGGTCCACGGACCAGCGTTGACTGACTAGCTGAGCCGAGTGCAGAATCAGCGACGGCAACTGCCATGATCCGAAGTTCGCCCGCAAAGGTATCAGGGACATCAAAGCGAACCGATTTTTCGGTATTGTTGGCATCATAAATACCCGACCAGAAAACGGCAGGTTTATCGGTTTTTCTGACAAATGGGTTTAGGTTCTGGGCTAACATTTCCATGGACATTGCGCGGGCTCCTCCACCCGAAGCCGATAGCGCCTTTACCAGATCAAACTCGGGCAATATCAAATCGAGCATTTGCATGGTGCCGACCTGCAAAGAACGCTTCTGCAGGAAATGACCCAGTGGATTCGGTGTCTGATATCCGGCGACCTGTAAAATACCCTCGTTGACCGCGAACAGGGCGATACGGGATGGCTTCGATGTTTGAAAAGTAATTTCCATCGGTTTTCCAGGTCGAACGATCTTCTCGTGTTTGAGCTTAATATCGATTTTATACCTGGACTTGTCGATCGAAAATGGTTGCACCGCATAGCTTAACGGGCTGGTGAAAATCTCCTTTGAGGCAATATCGCGGACGAATACGACATTGACATAAGCATTACCTTTTATACCTTCAGGAATCCGAATTGTTTGTACAGTACTTTGCTGATTTGATTTAAACCATTTGAAGTGATGAACGCGGTCAGATTCGATACTGATTAATCCTGCGCCGGGATAGGGGGCGACAATATTCATCTGAATGAGCTCGCCAGTTTGATAATCGGGTTTGTCGAGTTTGAGTTGCAGCTCGGCACTTTTATCGATTTTACCGGTCAGATTTGCAAATCCAGCAATCGAATAGGTAAGTTGTGTTAAACGTCGATCATCGGCATCGTATATTTCAATTCTATAGTTACCCGGTGTCTGTGTGTCTAATGGAAAGTTCAAACCTTTAGCCGGTATTTCAAGTAATTTTTTGCTGAGTAGCACTGTTTTTTCGACGGTCTGGTATTTGTAGGTATTATTCGCTTGTTTAACGAGAGTCGAAATTTTTTGAATTTCTGAAAAATTCAAAGTTAGATCGGCACTTTCAACGGGCTGTAACTGGTTATCGATGGCAATAAGTTCAATTGCACGTTGGCTTCCTGCATTAATATAACTGAGCTTACCATCTGCCTTGTAACCAACAAGTACTGGCAAGGGAGATATTAGGGCCTGACTGGTAGCCGTCACACTACGTCCACCGGCCTGGTCAAAACCTTCGGCGTTAAACTCGAGGCGATAGGTGCCTTCACGAAATCCTTGAAGATCAATTTCGAACAGGCTTTCACCGTCGGCGTTACTGCGTTTCTCAGGTAGCCAGGTTTCGAGTCTTAGTGGTTTTTTTTCAATATCTTCATAGGGGTTATTAAATAGATAATCGTCGAATTCGCTGAAATCAAATGAAAATGGTTCGATGATTAAACGCCCGGTAATTTTCCGATCAGCGGCGGCGGTGCCAAATAGATTCGATAAAGTGATTTTAGCTTCAAGCTTCTGATCGGTCTGCCAGCCTTTCAATATCGTACTTTGAATTTCATTGCGAATTTTCATCGTATCGGGTTGAAACTCTTCGACATCAAAACGAATCTGTCCTATCTGGCGTCCACGGTAGTTTCCATCTCGAATTAAATGCAGGCTGGCCTGATAAATTCCGGTCGGTGAGGTGGGTGAAGTCTTAAACTGAAAGTCATTGAAACCTTGCCTGGCAAGCTTGATCCTGGTGACTTCGGCCTGCTGATGTCGAGGGTCAGAAATGACCAGTTCCAGAGGGATTTCCCGTACACTGGAAAGGTCAAAGTTTTTGACAATCATACCGAGATTCACTGTTTCACCTGGGCGATAAATGCCCCGATCTGTAAATATAAATGCGTTCAGTGATGTTGTTTCTTGATCTGGCGTATAGACTCCACCAATATCGAAACGGGAGAGATTGATCTGGCGGGAACTACGATTGTAGGGAATGAATGATAAATCCATTCCCTGTCGGACAAGATAAACAGTCGGTTCTTTTTCGCGTTGGAAACCACGCATGGA
Organism: Gammaproteobacteria bacterium; assembly: GCA_047639625.1. Lineage (GTDB taxonomy): Bacteria > Pseudomonadota > Gammaproteobacteria. The sequence continues at coordinate 29,681 of JBLIOG010000008.1, read as the reverse complement.
TGGGAGCGAAACATGCCCCAAATCATCGCTTCTGCCAGTGAATATGGGCAATCCATTTTTCCCAAGCAGTTCAATCTCTGAATCAGCAACAGGATCTCCACTGGCAATTGACTGGATAAATATCTCATGGCTTTGGTCGGCGTTGTTTTTTACTATGACCCCTAAGTCGCTAACCAATACCAGGCGTTTGTCGATTATTCCACGTATTTCGTGGTTCCTTTGTGCATCCCAGCCGCGAATTTCAATAAAAAATAAACCGAATTCATCCTCCTGTTGAACTCTGTATTTCGACAGGTCAATCGAGAAATAATTAGCCTCGGTGGGGTGCTTTTCTTGCAGTGGAAGAATGCTCCTCTTTACATCGGCCATATTATGCTGATCAAAATTCCAGTTATTAAATGCCGGGCTATTGATGGCTCCGTTAGATTGAGAGACCAGATGGTTGATTTGTCCCTTTACCAGTCGGCCGACACTGACCTGAACCATGTTCAGTCCCCGGGTCAATACGCTAAGTCGTTGTTTACCGTTAGTGGTCAGCAATGATCCCTCGCCAACGATATTAATTTCTCGGGGATAATCGGGCACTCGCAGAACTTGATCGTAAAAAGATCGTTGGCTGAATTCGTTGATAGAGTTCAAGCCCTTTTCAACGCGGATATACAGATAGTGCTGGTCCGGCTCATCAATAACCAGGCTGTACAATTTAGAAAATCGGTGTTCATTGGGGAGTAGTTTGAATTTGACCGAATGGCTACTTTGCCTCACGCCGCTGGTGACTTCCCGCGGACTGTTCCAGTGTCTTTTGCCATAGGGCTGACCCTTGGTTGGAAGCCGTTGTATCGACAATTTATCGAGTAAGGCCTGTTGATCTACGTCATCGGTAAATTCCAGCAGTACAACTTGCTGCGGTTTGTTCTGCTGATCACGAACAATGTGTGAAGCAACCGAACTTACCTTGAAAAAACTATAGCGATCAGGCACGAGAACCTGGTTTTCCAAAGTCCGGTTTATCGCCTGACCTCCGGCATTGGTCGTGGTTTCGGGCGATACCAGTATGGCCATTGTATTGTTGTGTTCAGGCAGCTTAAGGGGTTCGGACTGGATATATGCCTTGCGCCCCGAGTCGCTATAACTAACCGTGAAAGGGTAAGATTCAGTCAGGGTATTTATTGATGAATTGGTCGGACGCATTAATAACGCGGTATGTTTTTTTAGTGACAGCTGGTTGACCTGATGAGAAAAGCTGATGGTCGCGATAACGCGCCGAATCCGACTATCAACTGGGTCCTGATAAAATTCAATTTGATCGATATCGGCCTTGAAATCGGGCGTTTTAAAGTTGACTCGATCGGAAGTCAGGAGCGTTTCAGCAGAAAATAATATGGAATCAAATTGAACCTCGTAATCTGTACCGGCAGGCCAGTCGCTTTCGGGTTCAAAGCGGAGATGTCGGTCTCCCTCCCAGAACCACTGTCCTTTTTTTGCCGGCTTAAGCGAAATGCCTACAGAAATTTTGCGATCTGTTAAATCAATTCGTGCGACCGATGGTGGGTTTGATGGTCGTTTTTGATCTTGATTTAGGGATGAGATGTCATAAAGAAATTGAATGTTAAGACTGTCGGGTGCAGCATCGGGTAGATCGGGTGTAACGCGGACCTCATCTGCAACGGCATAGACGGATAGTGGTTTTGGTAATGAGTCATAATAGAGTCCTGCAGCGATCAACAATGCAGCGAAAGCAACTATGCCGAATACTGATTTACGGTAACTGTCAACGACCAGGCCGAGGCCAGATAACCAGTAGGGTGAAGTCCATCGAATGTCACCAATCAAGAGTGCGAGTAATGTAAAAGGGAGAGTGGCCAGTTTTTTCAAGGAGAATCCCTGTTTCATGCGTAGTTTCCAACGGTCTAAAGGCGCCACAATGCTAGCATAGAAATATTATCGTTATGAATCTGAGGCCACGCTGGCGGAAGATAAAACTTTAACCATAAACTGTAATATAGAGTAAAAGAAAAATGCATTCGAATTCATGATTGGTGCCAACTATCAACCTTCGTGACACCCTTATGTTCCGATCTAAGGTAGTTGGCATGCCTCGGTTGAAAATAATCGGGAATAAAGGCGAAATCCCGAAGCTCTGATCGGGCATGGCTTTCCGATATCATTATAGATAGAATACGTGCCCATTTTGAAATACAACTGAATCGATGGATTTTAATTCGCAATTTGATGTAATTGTAGTCGGTGGCGGCCATGCCGGTACCGAAGCTGCGCTTGCGGCTGCGCGAATGGGTGCGAATACCCTCCTGTTAACTCATAACATCGATACGCTCGGCCAAATGTCCTGTAATCCCGCTATCGGTGGTATTGGCAAGGGCCATCTGGTAAAGGAAATTGACGCTCTTGGTGGTGAAATGGCGCTGGCGACCGACAAGGCTGGTATCCAGTTCAGGATTCTAAATCGGCGTAAAGGTCCTGCTGTTCGGGCGACCCGTGCTCAGGCAGATCGCCAATTATATCGGATGGCTATTCGAGGAAAACTTGAAAATCAGCCTAATTTATCTATTTTCCAGCAGCCTGTAATCGATCTAGTTGAACAGGGCGACTCAGTCCGGGGTGTGCTCACCCAGATGGGTCTGAGATTTATGGCTCCGACAGTTGTCTTGACCGTTGGAACCTTTCTCGACGGAAAAATTCATATTGGTGATACTAACTTTGCGGGTGGTCGCGCGGGTGATCCACCCGCCAATGCGCTGGCCCAACGCTTGCGCGAACGTCCGTTTCGGATTGATCGTTTAAAAACCGGTACTCCGCCACGAATCGATCAAAATACGATTGATTATAGTCAGCTCGAAGAACAGCCCGGCGATACGCCGCTTCCGGTTTTTTCGATGATGGGTTCTGTCGATTTACATCCACAGCAGATTTCCTGTCATATCACACACACAAACGAGAAAACCCATCAGATTATTCGCGATAGCCTGCATCGATCACCCTTGTTTAGTGGTGAAATTGAGGGTGTCGGTCCGCGTTATTGCCCATCTATAGAAGACAAGGTAGTGCGGTTTGCCGATCGCAATTCGCATCAGGTATTTGTAGAGCCCGAGGGTCTGAATGTAGGTGAGGTGTATCCGAATGGAATTTCAACCAGCCTTCCGTTTGATGTGCAACAGGCATTCGTAAATAGCATGGTTGGGTTTGAGAACGCCCATATTACCCGTCCCGGTTATGCGATCGAATACGACTATTTTGATCCACGTGATTTGTTACCCAGTCTCGAAACACGCTTCATCAAGGGCCTTTATTTTGCCGGTCAAATCAATGGAACCACGGGTTATGAAGAAGCCGCGGCTCAAGGTTTGTTAGCAGGTGCTAATGCGGCCGCGATGGTCCAGGGCAAAGCTGAGTTAAATCTTTTGCGTTCAGAGGCCTATATGGGCGTATTGGTTGACGATTTGATTACTCGGGGCACCAAAGAGCCTTACCGAATGTTTACCTCTCGTGCGGAATACCGGCTGATGTTACGCGAAGATAACGCTGATCTTCGACTGACCGAGCGAGGTCGTGAATTGGGCCTGGTGCAAGATCCACAATGGCAGGCTTTTGAGCAATATCAGGAAGATCTGGAGCGGACTCGGCAGTGTCTGCGTGATCAGTGGGTGCGTCCTGGTAGTCCCGAATCGGAAAGCTTGGCACCTTTGCTCGAGAATCCGTTGAGCCGTGAATCGCGATTTGAAGAAATGCTCAAACGCCCTGAAATTGGAATTGCAAATTTGGTTGGCTTTATGGATCTGGATAACATTTCAAATCGAGCGCTTGAACAGGCGGAGATTTCTGCAAAATACTCGGGCTATTTATCGCGTCAACAACTTGAAATAGACAAGGCCAGTCAGGCTGAGAAAACCAGACTGCCCGATTCACTGGAATATTCAGAAGTCAGGGGGTTGTCGAATGAGGTTTGTCAGAAACTACGCGATCACCGTCCGTCGACGGTCGGTCAAGCGGGTCGAATTTCAGGCATAACGCCTGCTGCGATATCGTTGTTGCTGGTTCATTTAAAACGCCAGCAATCACCGGTTGCGAAAAAGTCAGCTTGAACCTAAAAACCGCAGTTGATCGCTTAGAGTATCCGTTAAGTGCATGTATTTATGAAACATATCGGTTTAGATGAAATTCACCGGATGGGTGAAAGCGCTACTGCCGCCATCTCAGCCTTGCGCGCGCGCCTGTCTATGCTAAAAAAACGGCTAGGGCTAGCCATTCCCTTGTTTTTTAGCTACGTCAAACGAGCGCGCAAAACCAATCTGAAGGCAATCCAACTGCGGTTTCCAGGTTGAACCTCTCAGCAGAGCTTCAGCGAGGGCTTGAAATACTTAATCTCGAATTAAGTGTCGATCAATCGAATCGAATGCTGGTTTATCTTGAACTTTTACAAAAATGGAACCAGCGTTTTAATTTAACGGCTATCACTGAACCGCGGAAAATGCTGTCGCATCATATTTTCGATAGCCTATCGATTGCGTCGAGTGTTAACCCGCATGATCGATCACTCGATGTTGGTAGTGGTGCGGGTTTGCCAGGCATACCGCTCGCGATTGCCATGCCGGAGTCTCAGTGGTTATTGCTCGACAGTAATGGAAAAAAAACCCGATTTATGCAACAAGCTATAGCGGCTTGCTCAATCGAGAATGCTGAAGTTGTTAAGAGTCGAGTTCAGGACTATCATGCGGCGCAGCCTTTAAGTCTCATTGTTAGCCGGGCTTACGCATCGCTCGGTGATTTTATAACGTCAGTTTCACATTTAATAAACGAAAGGACTCGATTATTAGCCATGAAAACAGCTATCAAATCAGAAGAGCGTGATACGGCTGATATAAGCCAATTTAATATAACTGAAACTGAATTAAATGTTCCGGGGGTTGATAGTTCCCGGACATTGTTTGAACTGCGACTTAACCATGACTAAAGCAATCACGGTTGCCAACCAGAAGGGCGGGGTTGGTAAAACCACTACCACCGTAAACCTGGCTGCTGCGCTTGCCGCTACACGTCGGCGGGTTCTACTTGTTGATATGGATCCACAGGGCAATGCCACGATGGGCAGTGGTGTCGACAAATATGATCGGGAATATACGATTTGTGACGTTCTGCTTGGTGAGTGTACTATTGAGCAGGCACTGGTTAAAACACCTGAATCGGGTTTCGACCTACTACCGGCGAATGCTGACTTGACTGCGGCAGAAGTCCAGCTGATGAATAAAATTGGGCGGGAACGCCAGTTAACCATCGCGCTTGATACTATCCGAGCTAACTACGACTATATTTTGATCGATTGTCCGCCATCTTTAAATATGCTGACGGTTAATGCATTGGTGGCTGCCGATGGGGTCATGATCCCCATGCAATGTGAATATTATGCGCTTGAAGGTCTATCGTCTTTGATGGATACCATTGAACAGATTCGTATTAGCGTAAATCCTGCCATTCGGATTGAAGGGATATTGAGAACTATGTATGACCCTCGCAACAATTTATCGAACGATGTTTCGAGCGAGCTTGTGGAACATTTTGGCGATCAGGTATACCGTACTGTAATCCCAAGAAATGTCGCCCTGGCGGAAGCGCCGAGCTATGGTCGTCCAATTTTGCAATATAATAAGAGTTCCCGAGGGTCTATGGCCTATCTTGCATTGGCCGGCGAAGTGTTGCGTCGCGATGCGAAGCAAAGTCATTATCAGGCTGCTGAATTGGCCTAACCTAGCATTAACGTTATTTAATACTGATTATGAAAAAAAAACGTCTAGGCCGGGGCCTTGGTTCGCTGATTGGCAATATCGAGCAATTAACCGAAGTTAGTGAGGTCGATAAAGCACAAGGATTGCGGATGCTGGATATCGATCAGATTCAGCGGGGTAAGTATCAGCCGCGTAAAAATTTCGATCAATCAGCGCTTGAAGAGCTTGCAGAATCGATTCGAAATCATGGCATTATTCAGCCGATAGTTGTTCGACCTGAAGGTAACCATTATGAGTTAATAGCCGGCGAACGGCGATGGCGAGCTGCACAGCTAGCGGGTCTGCAATCCATGCCGGTCGTCATCCGTGAAATCGATAGTCAGTCGGCTGCTGCTATCGCATTGATTGAAAATATTCAACGCGAAGATTTAAATCCGCTCGAAGAAGCTCTGGCACTGATGCGGTTAATCGAAGAATTTGACCTTACACATCAACAGGTTGCGGACTCGGTGGGGCGCTCTCGAACGGCTGTTACCAATCTTTTGAGGTTGCTCGACCTTGCTGATCCAGTTAAAGATCAGGTTAATAAAGGCTTAATTGATATGGGGCATGCTCGAGCACTGTTAGCTTTAATAAGACACGATCAAATTGAAATTGCCCGGATTGTAGTTAATCGTGGATTATCGGTTAGAGAAACCGAAGCGCTTGTTAAGCAGACGCTCGCGGCATCTTCTGCGACCCCTAAGCCCAAAGGCGAAGGGGATCCGGACATCCGTCGGCTGGAAAATGATATCAGCGAAAAAATTGGAGCGGGCGTCAAAATCAAAAATAGCAAGAAAGGGTCGGGGCAATTAGTTATCAGTTTCCACAATAGCGATGAGCTGGAAGGTATTCTTGCCCACTTTGGGATGTAAATTCTTTTTCGGGTATGATTGATTCTTACCGGGTTACTACTTATACTTTGCATCCGCTTTCGCAGGGCGGTCGTCCTCTTGTAGTTATGACCCTCTTAATAGCGTGAAAAAACAAATTGTACAGGGGCTAGCGGCGCAGATATTATTGGCGGTTGTTCTGGCAATTGGGATAGAGTTTTTTCATTCAGGGGAAAGTTTTGTTTCTGTTGTGGCTGGATCTTTAGCTGCGATATTGCCGAATGGTTATATCGGGTACAAGATATTCAGGCAGTCGGGAGCAATAACCGCGCATGAGTTTGTGAACTATGCGTACCGATCCCAGTTAGGGAAGTGGGTGATGACCGGCATGATTTTTGTGCTGATCTTTACCGCGGATTACAATTGGGATCCACTGAGTTTATTTGCCGGTTATTGTGTAGTTGCGATTGCTGGTGGGTTTATACCATTAATTTTTAAGAGCGATTAATCGAAGATGGCTGGTAGCTACGCAAATTCAAGCGAATACATCAAGCACCATCTGACCAACCTTGTGTACGGTCAGAAGACCGATGGAAGTTGGGGTGTTGCGCATAGCCCTGAAGAAATTAAAGAGATGGGCTTCTGGTCACTCAACCTTGATTCAATGGGCTTTTCTATTTTTCTTGGATTGTTTTTTCTGTGGATTTTCCGAAGAGCGGCCAAAAATGCTTCCACCGATGTTCCGACCGGCTTGCAAAATTTCATCGAGATGTTGATCGAATTTATCGATACCTCGGTTCGTGGTTCATTTAGGGGTAAAAATCCATTAGTCGCTCCATTGGCTTTAACCATTTTTGTCTGGATTTTCCTGATGAATTTAATGGACCTGGTCGCTGTCGACCACATTCCATGGCTCGCTTCGTTGTTGGGCGTCCCTTACCTTAAAATTGTTCCAAGTACCGATCCAAATGTTACTTTTGGGCTGTCGCTTTCAGTCTTTATCCTGATTCTTTATTACAGTATTAAGATGAAAGGTCCCGGTGGTTTTTTCGCCGAGCTTGCTTTCCATCCGTTCCCGAAATTTATGATGCCGATTAATCTAGTGCTTGAAGGCGTCACGCTTATTGCTAAGCCGGTTTCACTGGCGCTTCGACTCTTCGGTAATATGTATGCAGGTGAAGTTATCTTTATCTTAATAGCAATCATGTACAGCGGCGGTTGGGCTCTCGGGATCTTCGGCGGCGTATTGCAAATTGGTTGGGCGCTTTTTCATATTCTGATTATTACTTTGCAGGCATTCATATTCATGACGCTAACCATCGTATATCTGGATATGGCATCGCAGGTCGATGAACACTAAGTTATTAACTTTTTGATGACGAATTTTTAATAGCAATTTTTAACTGAAACAACATTTAATTATTTAGGAGAAAATCATGGATACAGCTACAGGTTTGATTTACTTGAGCGGTGCTTTAATGATGAGCTTTGGTGCTTTAGGCGCTGCCGTTGGTATTGGTATGCTCGGTGGTCGGTTTCTGGAAGGTGCAGCACGCCAACCAGAGCTCATTCCGATGCTGCGTACTAATTTTTTCATCGTAATGGGATTGGTTGACGCGGTTCCTATGATCGCAGTTGGACTATCAATGTACGTCCTGTTTGCTGTTGCAGGTGGCTAGGTATCCTTTTTTCAGATTAGAACGAGGATAGCAATATGAATTTCAATGCAACCCTGATTGGGCAGACAATTTTCTTTGCAGTGTTTGTCTGGCTCTGCATGAAGTATGTATGGCCGCCATTAATTGCAGCTCTTGAAGAGCGAAACGCACGCATTTCTGATGGCCTGGCTGCCGCAGAACGTGGACAGAAAGATCTTCAGGAAGCGCAATCTAAAGTCAGCGACAGTTTGAAAGATGCCAAGCAGCAGGCACAGGAAATCATCAATCAAGCGCAGAAGCGTGCGAATGAAATTGTTGATGAAGCCAGGCACGTTGCGCGAGATGAAGCCGATAAAATCAAAACTTCGGCAACTGCCGATATCGATCAGCAGATCACCAGTGCGCGTGAGCAACTGCGTAAAGAGGTTTCTTCGATCGCCCTTGTAGGGGCGGAGAAGATTCTTAAGCGCGAGGTTGATGCATCAGCTCATAGTGCAGTTCTTGATGAGCTGGTTGCTCAAATCTAGGTCATACTGATATGTCAGATTTTGAAACGACTGCTCGCCCCTACGCCAGAGCAATTTTTGAACTTGCGAATGAGTCTAGTTCTTTAGAGGCCTGGGCAGATTCAATGCAAGCAGCTAGCGAAATTGCCAGCGACGAAGATATGCATGCGCTGTTTAAACTGCCAGCTATGTTGGCCAGTGAAAAAGCCGAAGTGTTCCTTTCTGTGTTTGAAGGGGTCGTGGGTGATGCATCAGGCGAGTTCAAAAGTTTGATTAATTTGCTGGCCGAAAATGGTCGTCTTGAAGCGATAGTTTCTATTTGCGAAATATTTGAGACTTTGAAGCAGGATGCAGAAGGAAAAATTGATGTGCAGGTTACTTCAGCTCAGGAGTTGACTGATACGCAGCGGTCCGAAATTACGGAAAGTCTGGCAAAACGACTGGGCAAACAGGTTTCGCTGACAACTAATATCGATGAGTCGTTAATCGCAGGGGCCATTATCCATGCTGGCGACCTGGTAATTGATGGATCAGCTCGCGGTCGACTCGACAAATTGTCGACTGCACTCAACAAATAAATGAATTTAAGATTACGGGATAAACGCAATGCAACTTAATCCGTCAGAAATTAGCGAACTAATTAAAGATCGCATCAAAAATTTTGAAGGCACTGCCGAAGCGAGAACAGAAGGTACTGTCGTCAGTTTGATGGACGGTATCGCTCGAATACATGGTCTCGCCGACGTTATGTCAGGTGAAATGATTGAATTTCCAGGCAATACTTTCGGTATGGCCCTAAATCTCGAAAGAGATTCTGTTGGTGCTGTAATTCTTGGTGCATATGGGCATATTTCAGAAGGCGATACGGCTAAATGTACGGGTCGAATTCTGGAAGTTCCAGTAGGCCGACACCTGCTGGGTCGAGTTGTGAATTCGCTCGGTGAAGCCATCGACGGAAAAGGTGCCCTTGAAAGTACCGAGTTCATGCCTATTGAACGCATTGCTCCTGGCGTTATCGAGCGTAAATCGGTCGATCAACCAATGCAGACTGGGTTGAAAGCAATCGACGCGATGGTTCCAGTGGGTCGTGGTCAGCGTGAATTGATCATTGGCGATCGACAAACTGGTAAATCAGCGGTCGCGATCGATGCGATTATTAATCAAAAAGGTACCGGCATTAAATGTGTTTACGTTGCTATTGGTCAGAAAGCATCGACCATTGCCAATGTCGTGAGAAAGCTCGAAGAGCACGGAGCAATGGAACACACTATTGTTGTTGCGGCGAGTGCTTCTGATTCGGCTGCTCTGCAATACATCGCACCCTATTCGGGTTGCACAATGGGTGAATATTTCCGCGATCGTGGTGAAGACGCACTGATTGTATATGATGATTTAACCAAACAAGCCTGGGCTTATCGTCAGGTTTCATTGTTGTTGCGTCGTCCTCCTGGTCGTGAAGCTTATCCAGGTGATGTTTTCTACCTCCATTCGCGATTACTTGAGCGAGCTTCCAGAATAAATGCAGCTTGTGTAGAAAACTACTCAAATGGGGAAGTCAAAGGTAAAACGGGTTCATTAACCGCTTTACCCATTATTGAAACCCAGGGTGGTGACGTATCTGCATTCGTACCAACCAATGTTATCTCTATTACTGACGGTCAGATTTTTCTTGAATCTGATTTGTTTAATGCCGGTATTCGACCTGCTATTAACGCGGGCCTTTCGGTATCGCGAGTAGGTGGTGCGGCACAGACTAAAATAATCAAGAAACTGGGTGGTGGTGTTCGATTAGCCCTGGCTCAATATCGTGAATTGGCCGCTTTCTCGCAATTTGCATCTGATCTTGATGAAGCAACACGTAAGCAGCTTGAACGAGGGCAACGTGTAACAGAATTGATGAAGCAGAAGCAATATGCGCCATTGGACGTAGCTGAAATGGGCGTTTCACTTTATGCAGCGAACGAAGGCTATCTTGACGATGTTGACGTCAGCAAAGTTGTTGATTTCGAAGATGCGTTGTTAGGTCATGTGCGTTCAAAATTTGGTGATCTTCTTAACACGATTAATGAGTCGGGTGATTATAACGACGACATCGCTGGGAAAATTGCGACGGCTATCAAAGACTTCAAGACCAACGGCGTCTACTAAGGAGTTATTGCAATGGCTGGCGGCAAAGAGATAAAGACCAAGATCACGAGTGTAAAAAATACGCAAAAGATCACCAAAGCTATGGAAATGGTTGCGGCGAGTAAAATGCGTAGAGCTCAGGAGCAAATGTATGCAACTCGGCCATATGCAGAGAAGATTGCAACCGTTGTGAGCCATGTTGCCAGTGCAAATCCTGAATATAAGCATCCATTTCTAATTGACCGATCGGTGAAACGAGCGGGTATTATTGCGATTTCCACTGATCGTGGTTTATGTGGTGGACTCAATACCAATTTGTTTAAACAGGCGCTTAATAAAATCGGCGAACTCGATGATCGGGGTATTGAGATTGAAGTTGTAACTTTTGGTAGCAAGGCGCTAAGTTACTTTAAGCGTATTGGCGCAAAAGTAGTTGCAGAAACCAGTCACATGGGTGACAGGCCTGAAATCACCGAAGTTATCGGTCCGATTCAGGCGATGCTGAAAAGTTATATGGATGGCGAGATCGATGTCATATATCTATTGAGTAACGAGTTTGTTAACACGATGACTCAGACACCGGTTGCTAAACAGTTGGTTCCCGTCGTTCCATCTAAGGAAAGCGAACTGAATCATCATTGGGATTATATTTACGAGCCTGACTCCAAAGAAGTTCTCGATACTGTGTTGGAACGTTATATAGAGTCATTAGTTTATCAAGGCGTTGTTGAAAACGTAGCTTGTGAAATGGCAGCCCGAATGTTGGCAATGAAAAATGCTACTGATAATGCCGGTGAAATGATCGACGAACTCCAGTTAATTTATAACCGTGAACGCCAGGCTAGTATTACGCAGGAAATCAGCGAAATCGTCAGCGGCGCGGCTGCAGTTTAAACCCATAGATTTTTATAGAGGATACAAGCATGAGCACAGGTAATGTAGTGGAAATAATCGGCGCAGTAGTCGATGTCGAATTCCCTCGCGACTCTGTTCCCAAAATTTACGATGCACTTACTATCGCTGACGCTAATAATTTAACATTAGAAGTGCAGCAGCAATTGGGTGACGGCATTGTTCGTACCATTGCGATGGGTGCGTCAGAAGGGTTACGCCGTGGGCTGTTAGTCAGTAATACGGGCTCTCCCATTACTGTGCCAGTTGGGCAGCAAACTCTGGGTCGTATCATGGATGTTCTTGGTCAACCTATCGATGAGCGCGGTCCCATTGGTGAAGAAAAGCGTATGCCTATCCACCGTACACCGCCAAGCTACGAGGAGCAGGCGACTGCTACTGAAATCCTCGAAACTGGTATCAAAGTAATCGATCTGGTTATGCCGATTGTTAAAGGTGGTAAAATCGGTTTGTTTGGTGGTGCAGGTGTTGGTAAAACTGTAACGCTGATGGAGTTAATTCGTAATATCGCTGTTGAACACTCGGGCTTCTCAGTATTCGCTGGTGTTGGAGAACGAACTCGTGAAGGAAACGATTTCTATCACGAAATGAATGATGGTGGCGTACTTGATAAGGTTGCACTGGTTTACGGTCAGATGAACGAGCCTCCAGGAAATAGACTTCGTGTCGCACTTTCCGGTTTAACCATGGCTGAACATTTCCGTGACGAAGGTCGAGACGTATTGATGTTTGTCGATAACATCTATCGTTACACTCTGGCAGGAACAGAAGTCTCTGCACTACTTGGACGTATGCCATCTGCGGTTGGTTATCAGCCGACTTTGGCGGAAGAAATGGGCGCACTACAGGAACGTATTACATCTACCAAAACTGGATCGATCACTTCATTCCAGGCGGTTTATGTACCAGCGGACGATTTAACCGATCCATCTCCAGCAACTACCTTTGCTCATCTTGATGCGACTCTGGTGCTTTCTCGTCAAATTGCTGAACTCGGTATTTATCCTGCGGTTGATCCGCTTGATTCAACTTCTCGAATTTTGGATCCAAATATTGTTGGTGCAGAGCACTACGATACCGCACGTGGTGTTCAGGGTACTCTGCAGCGCTATAAAGAATTGAAAGACATTATTGCCATTCTTGGTATGGACGAATTGTCAGAAGAAGATCGCTTGGTTGTTAATCGTGCTCGTAAGATGCAACGTTATTTGTCACAACCTTTCTTCGTTGCTGAAGTGTTCACGGGTGCAACGGGTAAGTATGTTTCGTTAAAAGATACTATTGCCGGATTTAAAGCCATTCTTGATGGCGATATGGATCAATATCCTGAGCAAGCTTTCTATATGGTGGGTAGTATCGACGAAGTAGCTGAACGAGCTAAGGACCTTTAAGGGATAGTGTCTAATGGCTAATACCATCAATGTTGAAATAGTCAGCGCAGAAGAACAGATTTTCTCGGGCAAAGCGCATATGGTTTTTGCGCCAGCTGTTATGGGCGAAGTAGGTATAGCACCGGGACATACTCCTTTAATATCACCGTTGAAACCCGGAGAAGTTCGGCTCGATATGGGAAATGGCCAGGAAGAATTTTTCTTTATTTCGGGCGGAATTTTAGAAGTCCAACCGCATATGGTTACTGTTTTGTCTGACACGGCCATAAGAGCTCATGACCTCGATGAAGTGGCTGCTATTGAATCTAAGAAACGAGCAGAAGCTGCGCTTGCGGATCAACAGTCTGATCTAGACGTTGCTAAAGCGCGAGCAGAAATAGCTTCGGCTGCTGCTCAGATTGCAGCGATTCAGAAATTTCGTCGAAGATAGGCTTAAATAAAAACCGAAGTCACAAATTTAACAATTTCTGCTCGGTAAAAACAAAAAAGGAGGTCATTGATCTCCTTTTTTTATGCGTCACGTTTTACAATGTACCTTCTTCACAATTCGTGGAATAGATTCGAATGCCTCTAAGTATCGTAATCCTGGCTGCTGGTCAGGGAACTCGAATGAAATCAGATCGCCCAAAGGTTTTACACCTGCTTGCAGGTAAACCAATGGTTCAGCATGTCATTGATGCCAGTCTAAGCTTAAGTCCCCAGCAGTTAGTTATGGTGGTAGGACATAAAGCGGACCAAATCGAATCTCAATTAGCAGGGCAATCCCTGACCTATGTTTATCAAACTGAACAATTAGGCACGGGTCATGCGGTCGCTCAATGTGTAGAACGCATAACACCAGGCAATGACGTTCTTGTTCTATTTGGTGATGTTCCATTGATCCGACCAGAAACACTACAGAGTTTTGTTTCCGATGCTAAAACTACATCAGTGAATATATTGAGTTTCAAAGCATCAAATCCATTTGGCTATGGTCGTATTGTTCGGAACCAGCACGAGTCAGTCGTAGCCATTGTTGAAGAAAAAGATGCGTCCGAGGATGAGCGTAAAATATGTGAATCAAATTCCGGCATAATCTATATAGATGGAAATCGCGTCGCTGAACTGGTTGACCGCCTGGACAACAATAATGCCCAACAGGAATACTATCTAACTGATGTAGTAAAACATGCCGTTGCAGCGGGCTGTTCTGTCTCTGCAAGCATTTGTGATAGCGCTGATGAAGTTAAAGGTGTTAATAATCAAAAGCAGCTTTCTGAGGTAGAAACTGCCTATCGTAAGATTCAGGCTGAAGATTTAATGTCGGAGGGCGTTAAGCTATATGACCCCGCTCGAATTGATGTTCGAGGTACTCTAACGGTTGGTCGTGATGTAGAAATTGATATTAACTGTATTTTTGAAGGTGATGTGACCTTAGGTGATGGTGTCATCATTGGCGCGAACTGTGTCATTCGAAATTCAATCATTGGTGATCATTGTGACATTAAGCCGATGACTTCAATTGACGAAACCGTTTTAAATAATAACGTGAGTATTGGACCATTTGCCCGAATTCGACCAGGTACTGTTTGTGCGGATGACGTAAAGATTGGCAACTTTGTAGAAGTAAAAAAAGCTAATATAGGAAAAGGCAGTAAGATCAGCCACTTAAGTTACATTGGCGACACTGTAATGGGTCGAGATGTCAATATTGGTGCAGGCACCATAACGTGTAATTATGATGGCGCGAATAAATTCATAACAGAAATCGGTGATGACGTTTTTGTCGGTTCTGATAGCCAGCTTGTGGCTCCGGTAAAAATTGGAAAAGGTGCTACGATAGGTGCAGGGTCAACTATCACAAAAGACACCCCGGCTGACAAATTAAGTTTGTCCCGGTCCAGACAAACCACGATTGATAACTGGGTTCGCCCAATAAAAATCAAGGAATAATTATGTGCGGAATAGTAGGCGCTATGGCGCAAAGAAATGTCAGTTCCATTTTGATGGAAGGATTACGGAGGCTTGAATATCGTGGATATGACTCTGCCGGGCTAGCAGTTCTTAATAATGGTTCACTTGAGCGTTATAGGGCATTGGGTAAAGTTAAAGAGTTATCTGCAAAAGTTGACGTCAATCAACCGGGTCATATCGGAATAGCCCACACTCGTTGGGCAACGCATGGTGAGCCTTCTGAAGCTAATGCTCATCCGCATATTTCAGAAAATAAAATTGCCGTCGTACATAACGGGATCATTGAAAACTACAAAGAAATTAAAGCGAGGTTAGTTGCGAAGGGTTACCAGTTTGAATCAGAAACGGATACTGAAGTAATCGCTCATCTGATCAATAGCTACTACGAAAATGATTTACATGTTGCCGTTTCAAAAGCAGTCCTGGAGCTAGAAGGTGCTTATGCACTAGGTATTATAGCCCAAGATGCCCCCAATACTTTGGTCGCCTGTCGTAAAGGCAGTCCTTTAGTTCTAGGTGTAGGATTTGAAGAAAATTTTATTGCTTCAGATGTTTCGGCACTATTGCCGGTTACGAGTCGGTTTATTTATTTGGACGAAGGCGATTTCGTGGTTCTAGAGGGAAAGTCGTATCAGATTTACGATAATCAGGGTGAAAAGAAAGAAATGGAAATCAAGGTGACTGAGTTAACCAGTGATTCAGTACAAAAAGGAAACTATCGTCACTATATGTTGAAAGAAATATACGAACAGTCCAAGTCTATTACTGACTGCCTGGAAGGCCGTATCTCATCAAACGATGTTCTTGACTCTATCTTTGGCCCCAATTCGGATGAAATATTTAAACAGGTAGAGAATATCCAGATCGTAGCCTGTGGAACATCCTACCATGCAGGGTTTGTCGCCCGTTACTGGATAGAACAATTGCTTGAGATTCCCTGCCAGATTGAAGTTGCCAGTGAATTCCGATATCGAAAATCAGTTGTACCCGCAAATACGTTGTTTGTAACTTTATCGCAATCCGGTGAAACCGCCGATACACTTGCTGCTTTGCGTAATCTAGACCAGGCTAAATATTGTGGCTCCCTCAGTATTTGTAACGTACCCGAATCTTCACTGGTTCGCGAATCAAGTCTGGTATTAATGACAAGGGCAGGTCCAGAAATTGGAGTGGCTTCTACCAAAGCATTTACGACACAATTGGTTTCGATGCTGCTGCTGGTTGCATCAGTTGGAAAGAGTCGTGGTTTGGATCAAAAAATAATAAGCTCGATTGTTCAGGAATTACGCGAATTACCCATGCAAGTTGATAAGTTATTGGCGTTGAATCCGGTTATCGAGAATATTGCTGAGGATTTTATTGATAAAGAACATGCCTTGTTTCTGGGCAGAGGAGAGCACTATCCAATCGCGATGGAAGGTGCTTTAAAGTTAAAAGAGATATCCTATATCCACGCTGAAGCTTACCCGGCAGGCGAATTGAAACACGGGCCGTTAGCACTTGTTGATTCGGAAATGCCTGTGGTTGTAGTGACTCCTAATAACGAGTTACTCGAAAAATTACATTCTAATATGCAGGAAGTAAAAGCACGTGGTGGACAACTTTATGTGTTCGCTCACAAAGGTGCACGCCTGGAAACTGATCAGGATGATGTCATTATAGAAATGGATTGTGATACTAAATGGACAACGCCCATTTTATCCACCATACCATTGCAATTGTTGAGTTATCATGTTGCCGTATTGCGGGGTACGGATGTTGACCAACCAAGGAATTTAGCCAAGTCTGTTACTGTAGAATAAAATCCCTAAGACAAATCATTACTCGTGTAGTAATAACTTGTGGACTTAAAGCCTGACTGAGTCCTGGAAGACAATTTTCCAGACTCCTTTAAGGCCTCCACAATGACAACCAACCTTTATTGCCGAGCATTCAGGTTTATTAAGCCGTTTTAACAGCTTCTGCCATTTCCATGAGTGTTGAAAATATGAATTCGACTTCCGGTCGTTTTTTCACAAAAGCCGTTGCACCCCAATTTTCACTATTGGCAAGATTCTGCCTATCAATCCAGGTCTTTGCGAGTCCTGCTTTAGTTGCGGGTACGTGGTCGTGATGGAGGCTTTGAGCGGTATGTAAAATTTGGTCCGGGGTTAAATCCAGGTCCTGTTTTACATGAGTTAGTAAATAGTCGAAATTGGCAGAATTTGGTTTGTAACTTCCAACATCTTCAGCAGTGTAAATAGCATCAAACTCGACACCCAGTTTTTTATTAGACGCTGCAAATCCATCTCGATTGACGTTCGATAAAATAACTAGTTTAAAGTACTTTTTAAGGATCCGAAGAGCGTCCGCTGAATCAGGAAACGCTGGCCAGTAAGGAACTGAATTGCCAAAATATCGGTTGAGTGATTCAGTAGTTTCGAGGTCAAACAGGTCTGATAAACGCTGATGCACGGAAGTTAGCAGATCAGGGTATATTAGATCGGGTGTGTCGATTTCCTGAGCTGTTTCTATTCGTGCAAAAGCTTCCAACGCCACTTTTCTCGTGATGTCGTGCCGATTATTTAAATGTATTACGGGTTGGAAGGCGTCCCAGATACCGCTCTCCCAATCGATCATGGTGCCATAGCAGTCGAAAGTTAAGGCTCTGTAGTCGGTAATTAGTTTGCTCATATTATAGGCCACTATTTGTTTGGATTTGAGCTCATAATAACGGGTTGTTTATTATGACTGAAGCTTTAAAGGAAGGTATCGAGTTTACCCTCGTAACTGAATGTGTTCGCGATAAGCGCCGGATAGAAATGTCCGGTATTATTGAGCCTTGTTCATGTTGCTCGAAAGGCTAAATGAGTAGCAGTAATATTATGGCTGAATTCAAAACCGGTTGATTGTGAGTCAGGTGATCCATGGCTAACGAGAATCAATAAAGGTAAAGTGACGAACATTTAAAATCGCCAAATTCAAAATGTATAACAAACCAATAGTACCTGAATCATTCGAAGTTCCTGTAGGCCTTTTAACGAATAAATTGAGGCTTAGACCGCTAACGATTCATGATGCAGTTAAAGACTTTGATGCTGTCATGACGTCAAGTCAGAGATTAAGAACAATCTATGAACCGGGCGGTACGTGGCCCGAGGGTTTAACCTTAGAGCAAAACATAATTGAACTTGGCTGGCATCAGACTGAGTTCGCACTACGTACATCTTTCGCCTATACCGTTGTCGATCTTGAAGATACTCAGGTTTTGGGTTGCGTCTATTTTTATCCCACTAGAAAATCTGATTACGATGTTGAAATTAGTATGTGGGTGAGGCAATCGCGGGTTGAAGAGCGACTTGATGAGTATTTGTTTGAAACGGTTGGGAAATGGGTCCAGGCAGAATGGCCATTCAGTAATCCCGCTTATCCGGGACGAAATATTGATTTTGAGTCATGGCGGGTGTTAGAGGATCGATAAATCAGAAATTGATGGATTTGGAAACATAAAACCTTGATCACTAATTTATATTCAGATGTTGCTATTCACAATCGGGAAAAGCCACCTGTAATATATGGACCTTTCGTTCAATTAAGTGAAACAATGACACCCGAAATTAGCCGCACTCTAAATCAATTCAGATTACCTTTTTAACAGTGATGAATTTAAGGCGATGTGCGTGATAACCATTGGTTGTCCAAAACGAGTCCAGTATTAACGCAGCAAGAATTCTCCACCAAATGAGGTAAAAAAACCGCTAATCGGAATTAGCGGGCTTAAATGATTAGATCAGATAAATGTTGTTCTTTAGCGCGGAGACCATCACGATAAAGCATCTTAATCAGGGATATTTCCATTAATATCATCATGAATGAGAATGGTGTAGATCCGACTATCATGGCTGCCTGAATTAAATTCAATCCGCTTATTAATAGAAGTGCGGCGATTACCGAGGTCAAGATTAGGCCCCAATTGACGATATGCGCATAACCTGCGGATCCAAAATCACCACCAACCTTGCTATTCACCCGGTCTACCTGAGCCATCAGTCGGGGAAAACGCTGAAGGTCGAAGCAGATAAATTAATAATGTAGCTACTAAACAATCCCTTGCCGGGGAGTTCAAGCGTAAACATTGTGAGACCGAAGACCTGGACTGTATCGTCGTTAAATCAACGAATTATTCTGGCTTAGAACGAAATATAGGCATGTTAACGCCGAAGAATCGGACATTGTCTGCGGCGGCCAATGTGTTTATAGAACGGACCAATCGAACGGATAGTGATGAAAAAATTAGCTCTCCCACCGTTCGGGTTTAGCCAACCCAGACCGGCTTTAATCAACCTGAGGTTCGTTCTGGTTACCTAAAGAAGCTTGCCAGTTTATGGTTTCAGGCTGGTTTAACAACTCCAGCATGGTTGATACTCGAACTATCCTGAAATTTTCCATTATGTCGGGGAGTCGTTGAGTTAAAAATTCCGTGGTACTGGGGTGTGGATGAGCAATCGCAATGGCTGAACCTTTTTCGCGGGCTATATTCTGCCACTTATTGAATTGAAATTGCAGTGACTCTACATTGTTGTAGTTGTTATCCAGAAAGATATCACGTTGAATTGATTCAATACCTGAGTCGACTGCCTCATAATAGGCCACGCTAAGTGCAGTGGTGCGGCTGTCCAGAAAATATAATCCCGGGTTAAATCGGTTAATCCCTTCCATTATAGCCCGCATAAAATAGTCAATCGATGTCAGGTAACTGCCCATGTGATTGTTAACGCCTGCGATTCCCTGATATTCCGACAGCATGGTATGAAGTTGTCGATTAATCTGATCTTCATCCATGGTTTCGTCGAGGGCATTTTTTTCTGCCGCAGCCCTACTATTGGATGCCTGCAACGGTAAATGCAGGATGATTTCTTTGTCTATTGTTTCAGCGAATGTGGATAGTGCCGGACCATGTGCGGTTCCGGGTATTATTGCAAAAGTATGATCACCTGGTATTTCCATAGAAGCTTTGCCTCTATCGTAGGAATAACCGAGATCATCTACAACCAGCGAAAGAAGGGGTTTCTGGTCTGCGAGCGCAGAAGCTGTTGCGAAACAATAGCAAAGAATGAGTCGCAACAGCATTATGGCTAGCTCTGTTTGAGATTGCTCAGGATTTCCAGCCCTTTAAGCAGATTGAGCGCTTCAAAGAGATGGAAGTCCGATTCAGCCAGGCTTTCTTTTTCTTCCTTATTATCAGAATCAGCACTTTTATCAGATGCGTCTTCATCGGTCGGGTTTTCAAGATGGCCCTCGAGATCATTTTCCGAAAAGCGACGACCCTGATCTTTGCGAGCTTCGAGAGAAAGTGATCTTAATTCGATATCAGGCTCAATACCTTTTGCCTGAATTGATCGACCGTTGGGGGTGAAATATCGAGCGGTAGTTAATTTAACGGCTGATCCATTTCTTAATTCCTGGATAGTTTGAACGGAGCCCTTACCGAAAGATCGAGAACCCATAATAATCGCCCTTTTATGATCCTGCATGGCGCCGGCAACGATTTCTGAGGCAGAAGCTGAACCTCCGTTTATGAGGATAACCAGCGGCGCACCGTTTAGACTATCGCCGGGAGTGGCTGTATATTTGTGGCTCGAGTTGTCGATTCGGCCTTCCGTGTAAACGATTAAACCATTATTGATGAAAGCATCCGAAACGCCGACCGCGCCATTTAAAACGCCACCTGGGTTGTTACGCAAATCAAGCACTAGACCTTTTAGTTTGGTGTCGTTCTGTAAATCAGACATAGCCTTGAGCAAGTCTGTTGTCGTTCGCGATTGAAAATTAGTGATTCGAACATAACCGTATCCAGGTTCAAGCATTCTATTTTTAACACTCTTAACACGAATAATTTCACGGGTAATAGTGATAACCAGGGGTTTCGTTTCACCTTCCCTCACGATCGTTAATTCGATGTCGGTATTGGGTTTGCCTCGCATTAATTTAACGGCGTCGTTGAGGGTCATACCCTTGACTGATTTTTCGTCAAGTTTAATGATTAAATCGCTGGCTTGAATTCCTGCGCGTGCAGCAGGTGTATCATCGATTGGAGAGATTACTTTAACGAAACCGTTTTCCATACCTACTTCAATGCCAAGGCCACCGAATTGACCTGTGGTGCCCACCTTAAGCTCTGTGAACTCCGCAGTATTGAGAAATGCTGAATGAGGGTCGAGTCCACTTAACATGCCTCGGATAGCGTCTTCGATCAGTTTTTGATCGTCCACGCCTTCTACATAATCCGCTTTAATTCGAGAAAACACATCGGTGAAGGCCTGTAAGTCTTCAAATGGGATTTCCTCCTGGTCACTCTTCAGGGCGTACACACTATGGCCAATCGCCAGGGATAGGCCGAGCAATATACCGGCTAGGAATCCGGTTGATTTTCTCAGGGATTTAAGCATTTAGGTCTCCTTAATAATCTATAACTCATTGTAGACTATTCATTCATGAATTAGTTGTCACTAATTGTATTTTCTTGAACTGGGTACTTAAAATATCAGGAAGTAAAACGATTTTCTGCGCGGCACCATCGGGTTGGGTTTTGTGGTTTGCCTTTCTTTCTGATTTCAAAATAGAGCCCCGATTTTGATTGGCCTCCACTGTTACCGGTACTGGCGATAATGTCTCCAGCCTCAACCCAGTCACCGGTTGATTTGAATAGTGCTTCATTGTGACCGTAAAGTGACATATAGGTGTTGCCGTGATCGATAATGGCAAGGTAACCAAATCCGCGCAGCCAGTCCGCAAATGCGACCCGACCATGCGATACGGCCCGAACATGGCCACCGGATTTTGCCTCAATGATAATCCCCTGCCATTTCAGATTAGACAGTGGTTTTTGATACCCGAATAGCTTTCGGACTTTGCCATTAACCGGCCAGGCCAATTTACCCCGTAATTCCCCAAATGGGATTTGACTCAGTTCGGGCTCTGGAGCGTCCATAAGGACATCACCGATAGATGTAATTAACTTTTGAAGAGCAGCGGCGTCATCTTTTAACTTATCGAGATATTTGCCCTGCTTTTTTAATTGCGTATCGAGCGTTGCAATGATTATTTGTCTTTTCTTCTGATCTTTATCAAGGGACTGCTTTTCCTGTGCCAGATTAGTTTGCTGTGATTCGAGACCAGTCTGTTTTTGCTGAATGTTGTTTTCAGTATCGATAATCGACTGGATATTGTCTTCAACCCGGCCAATCAAACTCGATCGAGCATTGGAAAGATATTCAAAGTAAACGAGGTTACGTTGAAGTTGGCCTGCATCCTGTTGTGAAAACAGCAATTTTAATTTTTGTTGTCGTCCCAGAGTATAGGCAGAATAGACCTGTTGCGCCAGCAGGCTATTTTCAGAGCTCAACTGTTTTTGATGTTTTAAGCGAGTGCTTTTCAACGATTTTAGCTCGGATTGAGTTTTTTTGATTGACTTATCGATGCTGCGCACTTTTTGTCGCAGGTTGGCCATTTTAGACTCAATTTTTTTGAGCTGACTTCCGTACTGAGATTTGCTGTCGAGTTTGACATCTATGACCTCTTTGAGTTTTCGAATCTTTGTTTTTAGCTTTGTTAGTTCTCGTTCGGTCTGATTTTTTGTGGCTGCGTCCACAGTAGCGGAATTGAAACCGGCAAGACCGGCAACGATAAATAAGAGCAGCAGTAGCGGTGAAAAAAAACGCATGCAGGCAAGATGACTTCGAGAGATTTCGACAGGAATCATACTGTAAATTTTGGTGCCTTGCGATGCCTTGCCCGAGTTTACTTGACGGGCGGATTGCTCCATAATTAAACTCTAATATTAACACCTGGTAATGATCAAAAATGTCACTCGAAGAGGTAAAACCGGTCGATGGTTCTGAATTACTCGCCAGGCAGAAAGATATTGAAACCGCATCGCGGTCCCTCAAGGCCATGGCTCATCCGCTTCGATTGAAAATTCTGTGTACCCTCGGTAGCCAGGAAGTAAGCGTTCAAGGCATAGTCGACAATGTAGGGACTTCGCAAAGTAATATATCGCAACATCTCGCCATTTTACGGGATAAAGGTATACTCTCGTCCCGCAAAGATGCTAATCGAGTTTACTATCGAGTTGGCGATGTTCGTACTTTGCGTTTGATCGGCATGATGCAGGAAGTATTCTGCTCCTCCTGATCGTATTTTTTGACTCCTAAACCTTTCCGATACTATGTTTGATCAATTGACCGAATTTACAGGCAATCATCCAATGATGATGATGGCTTTCATGGCGCTGCTCGTTCTAACCGTTTTGAATGAGGTGAAATTGGCTACGCAACGATTTGCCGGCTTAACCCCCGCATCTGCGGTGCAAAAGATGAACAATGAAGAGAGTGCAGTCGTACTAGATGTACGTGAGCCTGCTGAAACTGCCGGTGGTAAAATCAGTAAGGCGGTACAAATTCCTGTTAGTTCGATTAAGCAGCGAATCGGTGAACTGGATCGGTATAAAAACAGTACTATTATTGTATATTGTAAGACAGGGAATCGATCGAGTATCGCCTGTAAGGCATTAAACCAGGCGGGATTTGAAAAAGTCTATAATCTGAATGGTGGCATAACTGCCTGGCAGGATGCCCAGCTGCCCGTTAGTAAAAAATAATTCTGACCGTAGTTATTATCAGCTAGTTTTCCTGTCTGTATCGGTATTGAGTGAGATAGTTCTTGCTCTTAATCGAAACCAGCGATCTGTTTTTGTGTGTGGTCGAAACACCCCGGCGTTGTCTATTTGAGTGCCTTCCTCATATAGGTTTATTAAGGTCGTGCTGATATAGTATCGTCTTTTTTTCAACAAGGTAATCATGGCCGAAGAACAGGCACCGAAAAAGAATTTCGGTATTCAAAAACTCTATATTAAAGACGTTTCATTCGAATCCCCGGATAGTCCCCAGGTGTTTAATTTCACCCAGTGGGAACCCAAAATAGAGCTCAATATTAACAATAGTCATAAGCAGATTGATGATAATCATTGGGAAGTCGTTGTTACGGTAACGGTGACCGCAAAACTTAATGATAAAACCGCTTTTCTGGTAGAAGTTCAGCAGGCTGGTATTTTCGTTATGAGTGGATTCAGTGATGATGAAAAGGGTTATATTGTTGGTAGTCAATGCATGACGATTTTGTTTCCTTATGCAAGAGAAGCAATCTCAGATTTAACCACCCGTGGTGGATTCCCACCGATGATATTGACACCCGTCAACTTTGAAGCCCTGTACCAGCAACACATAAAAAAGAAAGCTGGAGACAGTGAAGAAGTCAAACACTAGGTCAGTTAGTCAAGCCAATAGTGTTGAATACTAGCCCATCAATTGCGGTTTTCGGTGCAGGTTCCTGGGGAACGGCCCTTGCGATGCAATTGGCCCGAAATGGTCATGAAGTGCGATTATGGGGACACAACCCAGAACATATTTTAACGCTTCAAAAATCTAAAAAGAACGATCAATACCTGCCAGGCGTTACGCTTTTCGATAACATTTGTCCAATTAGCGATGTGCAAGTCTGTCTAGCTAAAATTGATTATGTGTTGATTGTTATTCCCAGCAAAACATTCAGGCCTTTTCTTCAATCTATTCGGCCTTGTTTGGCAGATGGTGTTCCGGTATTTTGGGCAACTAAGGGTTTTGAAATAGAAACCGGAAAACTATTACATGAATTGGTACTCGAAGAGCTACCGGGCCATTCCTGTGGCGTGCTTTCCGGCCCCACTTTTGCAAAAGAGGTCGCTCAGGGTTTGCCTGCGGCGATAACCTGTGCGGGTTTTGATACTGTGATCACCGAGCAATTTGCTGGATTAATGCATGGTAACCGTTTTCGTTGCTATACCTCAGAAGATGTCATTGGCGTTGAGTTGGGCGGTGCTTTAAAAAATATACTTGCCATAGCCGTCGGAGTGGCGGACGGACTTGGTTTTGGTGCCAATACCCGCGCTGCATTAATGACACGCGGGTTGTCAGAGATTATGCGATTGGGGCAGGCATTGGGTGCGCGCCAGGAAACATTGATGGGTCTGGCTGGGTTGGGTGATTTGATTTTAACCTGTACCGATGATCAGAGTAGAAACCGGCGATTTGGGCTAGCGATTGGCCGGGGTAAATCGATTGCGCAGGCAGAAATAGATGTCGAGCAAACGGTCGAAGGTTTACGGGCAGCTAAAGCTATTTATCAGATGGTGAAAGACCTTTCACTCGATTTACCTATAATGACTCAGGTATACCGTGTTTTATATGAACAGGTGCCGCCAGCCGAGGCTGTAGAATCCCTCGAAAGTAGACCGCTTCGCGCTGAAATTTAATTTTATTCTGAAAACGATCGTCCTGTTTTCTCAGGATTTTTGGTCGCTATTAACAAACCCATTTTGACGCCATGCCTCATAAACGGTAATCGCCACTGTATTGGAGAGATTCAGGCTACGTGAGGGTTCTACCATCGGTAACCTTAGACGTTGGTCACCGGGTAGTGAGTCTAAAACCTTAGGTGGTAAACCTCGTGTTTCAGGTCCAAATAGTAGGACGTTTCCCTGCGAATAAGTGGCTGAGTCATAGTTTCGATCCGATTTTGTTGAAAAAGCAAAGATTCGGTGACCACTGAATTTTTTGGCAAAAGATTCCCAGCAGTCATGCAGGTTAATTTTGGTCCATTCATCGTAATCCAGACCCGCTCTGCGTAGCCGTTTTTCGTCGAGTTCAAATCCTAATGGCTGGATTAGCTCGAGTTGGCAGCCTGTATTGGCTGCCAGACGAATAATATTTCCGGTATTGGGCGGTATTTCTGGTTCGTATAGGGCGATATGGAACATATTTTTTTTAAATCGGGTCAATAATTTGAAATATCGTGGTTATAGGTTAAAATTTCAATAGTCACAATGAGTTATAACGAATTTCTGATGGAAACTCTAGAATAATAATCAAACCTGTTGCAATTTAAAGGCAGGAGTCCCACCGAAAGTTTAAATAGGGACTATATATAGATACTATAACCTTTGCGGATTCAGGTGCTTTCTGCGATATCTTTGTGCCATTAGGGCTAACCTATGGCGCTGAACCGATCGAACAGTTCTATAGAGGATGTGTTGAGCTGAATAAAATCTATATGACGGAGTTACTGTGAGTCTGTTTACCTCTGCAAAAGATAAATCTCGGATCGGCGTTGATTTCCAGTCCGCAGGTGTAGCTGTGGCGATGGTGAGTGCCTCGAGTACAGCTGCGGGTCAATTGCTAAAAGCAGATTTCCTTCCTGCTATCGGGCAACTGGATCAAATTGATGCCTTGAAAAGTTGGGTTGTGAAAGAACACCTGCAGAAACATCCCTGTATTTGCCTGATTTCGGCTCAGGACTGCGATATTTTCCAGGTTGAGAAACCCCAGGTTGATGCGGCTGAAATGGCCCAGGCGTTGATCTGGAGAATTAAGGACCTGATTAACTATGATGTATCCGCCGCCGTAGTCGAAAACTACCCGATGCCCAAATCGAATAAAAACAATACTGAGCAAGTTAGTGTGGTCGCGGCTAATGAGTCCGTTATTGGTGCTTATGTAGAGGGTATCAAAACAAGCAATCTGAAGTTGCTCGCAATCGATATTCATGACCTTGTTGTCCAGTATCTGAGTTGTATTCGAAGTAGTGAAGACCGATCCATCGCCGTACTAAGTTTCGATGAATCCTCTGGCAAGTTAATGGTTTACAACTCGGGTGATTTGCATGTTTCGCGAGGTTTTAAAATTGGGCTGGATCAATTAAAGCGAGTAGATAGTGAGGATCAATCGACATTTGATTCACTGCTATTAGAAGTTCAGCGATCGATGGATTATTTTGAAAGCTATTATGGTCTCGGCGCAGTGACTCAGTTGATGATTTTTCCGCAATCGCCGGTGACCGAAAAGATGGGTCTTTATCTGCAGAATCTTACCAATTTTGATATTGATTTCATCAGTATATATTCAGAAGATGCCCAGACAGGCAACACAACGTTGCCCGAATATTGTTTTCACGCCTATTGCGCAGCTTTACGGGGAGCTATGTAAGTGATCTCACAGCAAATTAACCTCTATCAGGAACGTTTTCGAGAGAAGCGCTTAGTGATGTCATTCGGACAGTTGATGGCACTACTGGTCATTATTGTCGTGGGTATGGGTGGTTATAGCGTATTTCTCGAAATTAACTATCGTGATGCGGTCAGTGCAAATCAGGAAATAAAGCTAAATCGGGAATCTATGACGGCAGAACTAAAGTCTGCGAATGAAGAGTTGGTCGTATTACTCGCTGACAATTCTATAGATCTGGAAATCAGTCATGTCACACGCGAAGTCAGTGCGCGAAAAAGAGTCCTGAGATTTGTCGAGTCAAATCAGTTTGGCTCGGGTCAGGGGTTTTCTGAATCGCTGGTAGCATTATCGCGATTGAGCGCCAGTAATTTATGGTTGAATGAAATCAAACTGACAGAAAACTTTATCAGTATAAAAGGCAGTGCTTTGAAGGCTGCTTCAGTCCCCGTTTATTTTAGTCAATTTAGCGATGAATCCGTTTTTAACGGTAAGCGATTCGATCACTTCAAGGTTAATCGAAGTCAATCTACAGTCTGGAAAGTTGATTTTGAAATAGCGACTAAAGGATCGGCTGATGAATGAATCAATCAGATCGGTTGGCGTAAAATTTAATTCGTTAAGCATTCGTGAACGTGCTCTTGTTGGCATTACACTAGTAGTTGTTATAGCCGGCGGTTGGTGGCATTTCTATGCCCAGCCATTGATGTTACAAGTCGATATCAAAGTAAAAGACAATGAACGAATCGCAAATGAAATAAACTCAACCCGACTGGCGGTGCGCGCAATTCGAAACCGAATTGCTGAAGGTGTTCATCGCGAAAAAGCGGGACGACTGGCGGCCCTGAATAACGAACTGACAAGGGTTGAAGAGCGATTGCGCTTGAAAACCGTCGAGTTGATCGATCCCGCTCATATGTTTGATTTAATGAGCCAGCTGATTTATCAGGATTCAAAGCTGTCCTTAACTTCACTCAGCCGAAAATCGGTACGTCCTGCAATTTTGATTCCTAAGTCTGGTGAGCAGGCTGATTCAGGTACCAATGAAGCCCAGATATACCGACATATTATGGTGGTCGAATTTACCGGCGGATACCTCGATATACTGGCTTACGTGGAGCAACTGGAAGGTCTGGACTGGAAACTAATCTGGGATGAAATAGAAATTGTTTCCGTTGAGTACCCCAGAATTAGCGTAAAACTAGTTATATCGACATTAAGCACGCGCAAGGAGTGGGTCGGTGTTTAAGCCGATTGGTTTAATCGTGGTTCTGTGTTTAACGGCTAAACCGGGCCTGGTGATATCTGCCGATAAGTTCATCGATCCGATGAAACCACCTGCCTACGCATTGCAGAAGTTTCGGCAGGAAAAAAATAAAAGCAAACCCAAAACAATAGTGAAAGCGGCAACCAGAGTTGTCGTTGAGCCATTGCGGCTGACATCGATTTTAATTTCAAAAAATCGACGCATCGTGATTATTGATGATCAAATGCTGGTTGTAGGTGATGTCATAAAAAATGCGAAAGTAACTCGAATTGATCGAGAGTCTGCCAGGCTTGTTCGAAGAGGAAAGGTCATTAACCTGACCCTGAATAACGATTCAACAGCTATTATTAAAAAAGCTGTCGAGAGTAAACTATGAAACGAAATCTGATATTTTCTCTTGTCATTCTGCTTTTTCTGGCGGGATGTGCGTCCCCAGGGAACAATAAAAGTGCGCTCGAAACAACTCGGAGTATCGATGCTGCAATGGCCGCGGCCAGCCAGGCAGAGATCCCTGAGATCGAAGTTCCTTCGGATGATATTCTGGACGAACTAGTGCCAGGTAGTGGGTTTAACATAATAGGGCTGGAGGAAGATATAAATCAGGAAACAGCTTTCGATATTTCGGTTTCAAATGCACCGGCGCGGCTGTTTTTCATGAGCCTTGTTAAGGACACGGATATAAATATGATCGTTCATCCAACGGTGAATGGCGAGATCTCGCTTGATCTGAAAAATGTGGTTGTTGGCGAGGTTATGGAGTTGGTGCGTGAAGTATATGGTTATGAGTTTAAAGTCACTCAGAGTGGCTATATTGTTTTGCCATCGCGCATTCAATCGAAAATATTTGCAGTTAACTATTTGAATGTAATCCGTAATGGCGAATCGATGATGACGGTTAGCTCGGGACAAATTGCTGATAGTGGATCCGCTAGCTCAACAGAGAGTGAAAGTTCCTTATCTAGTTCATCAAGCACAGCCTTGCAGTCGAGCAGTATCAATACTTCAAGCAAGGCAGATTTCTGGAGTGGTTTAGCTGAAACGCTTCGTGCGATAGTAGGGTCGTCTGAGGGTCGCTCCATTGTGGTTGATCGGCATGCCGGACTCGTTATAGTTCGAGCTATGCCGGGTGAACTGCGAGACGTTGAGAATTATCTCAGGGATGCACAGGAAAGCATGCAAAGGC
>JBLIOG010000007.1:0-42643 GCA_047639625.1 Gammaproteobacteria bacterium | reverse complement strand
GCCTTAGTTCCCGAATTTTTAACAAATATTGTTAACAATGATATGAATCAATCTTTACACGACAAGGCACTTGATACGTTCCCGAAGTTGCTGCATAGCCATGTCAAGTTGCGTCCTGAGCAGATTGCCATTCGCGAAAAAGATTTCGGGATCTGGCAATCCTGGACATGGGCTGAAGCCGCAGATGAGATTAAGGCGCTTAGCTGTGGTCTCGCTTCGCTGGGCCTGAATCGCGGCGACAAGTTAGCCATCATTGGTGATAATCGGCCTCGCCTCTACTGGGCAATGACCGCAGCCCAATCACTGGGTGCAGTACCTGTACCGCTTTACCAGGATTCAGTAGCCGATGAAATGGCTTATGTTCTTGATAATGCCGACGTAAAAATCGCGATCGTGGAAAACCAGGAACAAGTTGATAAATTGCTCGAAATTAAAGATCGTTGTCCCGAGCTCAATCATATCATTTACGATGAGATCCGAGGCCTCGGAGATTATAAGCAAGAGTTTCTTCACGATTATGCAGGCGTCCAGACCAAAGGTCGCGAGTTTGACCAGAAAAATTCCAATTTCTACCAACAGGAAATCGACAAAGCAAACGGCGAAGATATCGCCATTATGCTCTACACCTCGGGCACCACCGGTAAACCCAAAGGCGTGGTTTTAACCAACGATAATACCATCATCACCGCTCGAAACGGAGTGATCCGCGAAAACCTGACTGACAAAGAAGAAGTTCTGGCTTATCTACCTATGGCCTGGGTCGGAGATAATCTATTCTCTTACGCTCAATCATTCGTAGCTGGTTTTTGCGTTAGTTGCCCGGAAAGTGCCGCGACAGTTGTGCAAGATCTACGTGAAATTGGCCCAACCTATTATTTTGCGCCACCTCGTGTCTACGAGAACATGCTGACCCAGGTCATGATTCGAATGGAAGATGCCCATCCGCTTAAGCAGCGTGTCTTTCATTATTTTATGGACCATGCTAATAAAGCAGGTGTCAAAATCCTAAACGGTGAATCGGTTTCTACAATGGATTTGCTAAAATATAAGCTGGGTAATGTTCTGGTTTACGGCCCCTTAAAAAATGTTCTTGGGTTTAGCCGAACACGCCTGGCGTATACCGCCGGCGAAGCAATCGGACCCGAAATTTTTGACTTCTTTCGATCGCTCGGAATCAACATCAAACAACTTTATGGCCAAACCGAGTGCATGGTATTTATATGCGTTCAACCCGATGGCGAAGTTTTTGCCGATACCGTAGGTACCCCGGCTATCGATGTAGAAATAAAGATCGACAAAAACGGTGAGATTTTATATCGCAGCCCTGGTGTTTTTCATTCCTATTATAAGAACCCTGAATCAACGGCGAGTACCAAAACTGAAGACGGCTGGGTATTAACGGGAGATGCAGGCTATTTTGATGATAACAATGGCCACTTAAAAATTATTGATCGCGCCAAGGATGTCGGAAAACTGAACGATGGAACGCTGTTCGCTCCCAAGTATATTGAAAATAAACTGAAGTTCTTTTCCTTTGTTAAGGAAGCTGTACTATTTGGTAATGAACGAGATTACAGCACAGCGTTTATAAACATAGATCTCGATGCTGTCGGCAACTGGGCTGAGAGACGCAATCTAGGTTATTCAGGTTATATCGATCTGTCAAACCTCCCCGAAGTCTATCAACTCATTAAAGACTGTGTCGATAAAGTAAACCGAGACCTTTCTGCCGACGCACGGCTCGGTAACTCACAAATTCGTCGGTTTCTTATTCTGCACAAAGAACTCGATGCAGATGATGGTGAACTCACTCGCACTCGCAAAGTGCGTCGGAGTTTTGTAGCAGATCGCTATGAA
Source organism: Gammaproteobacteria bacterium (assembly GCA_047639625.1). Classification (GTDB taxonomy): domain Bacteria; phylum Pseudomonadota; class Gammaproteobacteria. The sequence continues at coordinate 40,786 of JBLIOG010000007.1, read as the reverse complement.
GAGCTGGTTGAAGCCCTCTATTCCGACGTCGAAACCTGTTACGTGAACACACAGGTTATTTTTGAAGATGGTCGAACCGGTAGTTTGGAGGCAACTGTAAAAATTGCCAACGCCGATATCTATCCGGTTAAAAATGCTCATCAGGAGGCAGCAGCATGATGGATTTCAGTAAAGCTGAAACGCTCCTTAAAGTTGAAGGTATAGGCCTGTCTTTTGGCGTTATGAAAGTCCTCGATAACATTAATTTTGATATTAAACGAGGAGAAATCCGCTCCATCATTGGTCCCAATGGTGCAGGCAAAAGCTCGATGTTGAATGTAATCAACGGTTTCTATCATCCTCAGGAGGGCAGCATTACCTATAAAGGCAATACCCGTACACATATGGCACCGTATGTTGCCGCCAGCCAGGGTATTGCGCGTACCTTCCAGAATATTGCGTTATTCAAAGGTATGTCTACACTCGACAACATCATGACTGGTCGTAATCTGAAAATGAAAGCTAATATTTTCTGGCAGGGATTACATCTTGGACCGGCGCGTGAAGAAGAACTTCGTAATCGAGAGGCCGCCGAGCGCATTATTGATTTTCTCGACATCCAGGATATTCGTAAAAAACCAGTCGGCAAATTACCTTACGGCCTGCAAAAAAGGGTCGAACTCGGACGCGCTCTGGCTGCTGAACCTGAACTGCTGTTACTCGACGAACCCATGGCGGGCATGAACAGTGAAGAAAAAGAAGACATGTCGCGATTTATCATCGACGTCAACACGGAATTTGGTACAACGATTGCCCTGATAGAACATGACATGGGCGTCGTTATGGATTTATCCGATCGGGTTGTAGTGCTTGATTACGGTAAACAACTAGCCGATGGATTACCCGACGAGGTTCGCTCTAATCAGATAGTCATCGATGCCTATCTGGGTATCCCACATGAATAATCTGTTACTAGCAATTTCTTCTCTGGAGAAAATTTGATGATATTTTTTATCGAAGTAGTACTCAGTGGATTGATGGCTGGAGTGATGTACTCTCTGGTCGCGCTGGGCTTTGTTTTGATTTTCAAAGCATCCGGCATCTTTAATTTTGCGCAAGGTGTTATGGCTCTGTTCGCAGCTTTGACGCTGGTTGGCCTGATGGATAATTTCGGTATGCCGGTCTGGCTTGCCATTATTGGCACCATAGCCGTAATGGTTGGGTTGGCGTGGTTGATCGAAAGGTTCATGCTGCGTCATCTCGTTAATCAGGAACCGATCATCCTGTTTATGGCAACCATCGGGCTCGCCTATGTACTCGAAGGCGCAGGCGATATTATCTGGGGTTCGGACGTCAAAATTCTCGATATCGGAATACCGCAGGGTGCTTCGGACTGGATGCTGGATAGTTTTGATATTTATGTCGAAAAACTCGAAGTATTTGCCGCTTTTACCGCGGCCATACTGGTCGCCTTTCTTGCCGTATTTTTTCAGAAAACCCGAATCGGTCGCGCATTACGAGCGGTAGCAGATGATCACCAGGCAGCACTGTCTGTTGGGATATCGCTGCGTTCGATCTGGATCATCGTCTGGTCGGTCTCGGGTGTCGTAGCGCTGGTTGCAGGTATTATGTGGGGCAGCAAATCCGGCGTGCAATTTTCACTATCCTTGATTGCTCTGAAGGCCTTACCGGTATTAATACTCGGTGGGTTCACCTCGGTGCCTGGTGCTATTATCGGTGGCATGATTATCGGCGTAGGAGAAAAAGTTGCAGAAGTATATTTAGGACCTTTTGTTGGCGGTGCCATTGAAAACTGGTTTGCCTATATGTTGGCACTGGCCTTTTTACTATTTCGCCCGCAAGGTCTCTTTGGCGAACGAATTATAGAGCGCGTATAGCATGATTTATCGAGAAACCGGACAATTCAAAGCAACCTATGCCGAAGACCAGGCATTGTTTCCGATCGCTCAGGATCGTTATGTAATTTACGCGGTGTTGTTTGTAACTTTCGCCATCGTTCCGTTTGTCTTAAATCAGTATTGGCTGAACGCGATTATGTTGCCATTTCTGATCTATTCATTAGCGGCGCTGGGGCTCAATATTTTGACCGGCTATTGTGGTCAGGTATCGCTCGGAACCGGAGGTTTTATGGCGGTCGGGGCTTATTCTGTCTATAAACTGATGGTGGCATTTCCCGAACTCGGATTTATTCCATTGGTCATTATTTCGGGATTAATCACAGCGGCTGTTGGGACCTTGTTCGGACTACCGTCCCTACGAATTAAAGGTTTCTATCTGGCAGTGGCTACACTCGCTGCACAGTTTTTTCTGGTCTGGTTATTCAATAAGGTGGAATGGTTTTACAACTATAATGCCAGTGGCATGATTACCTCGCCTCCAATGGAGGTATTCGGCGTCATAGTGACTGGTCCACATGCCTCAACACCGGGACAATATATTTTAGTCGCCGGGATTGTCGCCGTTTTTGCCCTCGTTGCCAAAAATCTGGCCCGTGGCCGTATCGGTCGCAACTGGATGGCGATTCGTGATATGGATATAGCCGCCGAATTAATTGGCGTTCGACCATTAATTGCAAAGCTTTCCGCATTTGCAGTGTCCTCATTTTATATAGGGATGGCTGGTGCGCTATATTTCGCGGTCTGGCTCGGTTCAGCCGAACCCACCGAAGCCTTCGATATAAACCAGTCATTTCTCGTCTTGTTTATGATTATTATTGGTGGCCTGGGATCAGTTCTCGGTTCTTTCCTGGGCGCTGGTTTTCTTGTCTTGATGCCAATACTCCTAAAGAACATACTGGTTGACGGTTTTGGAACCAATATTGCACTTGCCGCCCACATTGAAATCATGACAGTTGGTGCATTAATTATTATATTTCTCATTGTCGAACCGCACGGACTTGCTCGTTTGTGGCGAATCGCCAAAGAAAAATTACGCCTGTGGCCTTTCCCATATTAGATGTTGGGTTAAGATCAACATGGCGTTTACTGAAGCTTGATGCTGTATATCTATAACCGGAGGAAATAATGAAATCAAGAACCTTACTTAAAACCCTGGTCGCCGCAGCTTGCGCGTTACCAATTCTGATGGGCAGCGCCAAAGCCTATGAATTGATCATGCCGACGCTCGACTATAGAACGGGTCCCTATGCACCGAATGGAATTCCGTTCGCAAACGGCTATGCCGATTACCTGAACATGTTGAATGAACGTGATGGTGGTATTAATGGCAATCGAATTAGTCTAATTCCCTGTGAAACGGCCTACAACACCAAACGTGGTGTTGAATGTTATGAGAGTACCAAAGGTGAAGGCGCTAACGGAGCACTGGTTTACCAGCCGCTGTCAACCGGCATTACCTATCAGCTGATTCCAAAAGCCAGCGTAGATGAAATTCCAATTTTCTCTATGGGTTATGGCCGTACCTCAGCTGCAAACGGAAAAATATTTCCCTATGTATTTAACTTCCCAGCAACTTACTGGAGCCAGGCAACCGTATTTATTCAATACATTGCTGATCAGGAAGGCGGATTTGCCAACTTGAAGGGTAAAAAAATTGCGCTGGTTTACCATAACTCCGCTTATGGTAAAGAACCAATTCGAACGCTTGAAAAAGCAGCTGAAAAGTTCGGTTTTGAATTTATGGCATTACCAGTAGATCATCCGGGTCAGGAACAAAAATCAACCTGGTTACAAGTCCGCCGCGAGCGTCCTGACTGGGTCATGATGTGGGGTTGGGGCGTTATGAATCAGGTAGCGATTAAAGAAGCGGCTTCTATTCGATTCCCGATGGATCACTTCATCGGAGTCTGGTGGTCGGGTTCTGAAAATGACGTATTACCAGCCGGTGATTCTGCACATGGCTACCTCTCAGGTGCCTTTCATCAACCGGGCGATAACTTCCCCGCGCATGATGACATCAAGAAGCATGTTTATGATAAAGGCATGGGACTGGGTGATCGCGATCGTATCGGTGAAGTCCTTTATAACCGAGGTCTGGTTGCCGCAATGTGGAGTTCAGAAGCAATCCGCAAGGCCATGGAAATTCATGGTACCGGTAACGTCAACGGTAAAATGGTTCGTGATGGATTTGAAGCGCTCGACGTCGACGAAGCTCGTCTGACTGAACTGGGTCTGCCTGGTTTTACTATTCCAGTCAAAATCACCTGTGAAAACCACGAAGGTCCTGGTCAGGTTGCCCTGCAACAATGGGATGCTAAAGCCAAAAAATGGAATCTTGTTAGCAAGTTCTATGAACCTCTTCGGGATATTACTGGCCCGTTAATTGAAGCTGACTCTAGTCAATATGCTTCAGAAAACAACGTAACACCTCGAAGCTGTAACTAAGCCCGAGCCTGAAGTCCCCGCATTAGCGGGGGCTTCAATTTCACAACAGCTATTGAATAAATCAGTCTTTTAAATCCAGAATCGATGGACTCAGAAACGTGAATAATCCAGCTCCGATGAACGAACCAAATCCGATATTGCTCTCAATTAATAATATTGAAGTTATTTATGATCACGTCATTCTGGTGCTGAAAGGTGTTTCGTTAGAAGTGCCGCAACAAGGCATAGTAGCCCTACTCGGTGCCAACGGTGCCGGAAAGACAACAACGTTAAAAGCGGTTTCAAATCTGCTTCGCGCCGAACGCGGTGACATCACCAAGGGCTCGATTGAATTTGAAGGTTCACGCATTGACAAGCTCGCCTGTGATGCACTTGTCAAAAAAGGCATTATTCAGGTCATGGAAGGACGTCATTGTTTTGAACATCTGACCGTTGAAGAGAATTTATTGACCGGCGCCTATACCCGTTCAGACGGAAATGCCGCAATTCAACGTGACCTCGAAATGGTTTACAACTATTTTCCTCGATTACGACAGCGCTATAAATCGCAGGCTGGCTATACCTCTGGAGGCGAACAACAAATGGTCGCAATTGGACGTGCGCTTATGTCGCGCCCTAAAATGATTTTGCTGGATGAACCATCAATGGGCCTGGCTCCCCAACTGGTCGAAGAAATTTACGAAATTGTCGACGAGTTAAACCGCAAAGAAGGTGTTACCTTTTTATTAGCGGAACAAAATACCAATATCGCGTTGCGATATGCCAAGCACGGTTACATTCTTGAAAACGGCCGGGTGGTGCTCGAAGGTACAGCTGATGAGCTGCGAGATAATACCGATGTTAAAGAATTTTACCTTGGTATTAGCGAAGGCGAACGGGTTAACTTTCGTGAAGTTAAACATTATCGTCGACGCAAACGCTGGCTGACCTGATATTTCCAGTTTCCGATAGCGGTAAATACTACCTGCATCGCAGCTATTCATAATTAATCGATGTTCCTACATCAGGAATCGGTACCTATACATGACTGACTATTTTGACGCGCTTGAAACTCGATCTATCGATCAACGAACTCAAGATCAACTAACCTCCCTTCAACAACAAATTCGACACGCGCAACAGAACAGTTCTGCCTACGCTCGAATTCTTGAAAATATTGATGCCAACACCATTGTCGACGCTAGCAGCTTTACTCAGCTGCCACTGACTCGAAAATCAGAACTGATTGAGTTACAGAAGCGCGAACGACCATTCGGCGGATTCGATGCAAAAACTAATAAACCCACGACCCACGTGTTCGCTTCACCGGGTCCCATTTATGAACCGGGTTATCAGGTTAAAGATCACTGGCATTTCGCCCGAACTTTTTATGCCGCAGGTTTTCGAGCGGGTGATCTCGTACACAATACCTTTAGCTATCACTTTGTACCCGCCGGGATGATGGTCGAATCCGGGGCGATTACTCTGGGTTGTCGAGTTATTCCAGCGGGAACCGGCCAAACCGAATTACAAATCCAGACCATTAACGACCTCCAACCCAACGGTTATGTTGGAACTCCTTCCTTTTTGAAAATCATCCTCGATAAAGCAACATCATTGGATGCAGATGTTAGCTCTATTAAGAAGGCACTCGTGTCTGGAGAGGCCTTACCACCTTCTATACGCGCTGATTTTCAGGAACAGGGCCTATCCGTTCAACAATGTTATGCCACGGCTGATCTTGGCGTTATCGGTTATGAATCTTCTGCACTCGAAGGTTTGATTATCGATGAGTCCGTCTATGTGGAAATTGTTCGACCCGGATCGAGTGACCTGGTTGCTGAAGGCGAAGTGGGTGAAGTCGTCGTAACGCGACTGAGTCCCCAATACCCGCTAATCCGATTCGCAACCGGTGATCTGTCGGCTGTATTACCCGGTGAAAGCCCCTGCGGTCGTACTAATTTGCGTATTAAGGGCTGGATGGGTCGCGCCGACCAGACCGCAAAAGTTCGTGGCATGTTCATTCATCCTGAACAAATCGATAAAGTCGTAAAACGACATACTGAAATTACTCGTGCTCGCCTCGTTGTAAACTGGGTCGACAAAGCGGATCAGATGACGCTGCAATGCGAAGTTAATCGCCGCGAAGAACCGCTGCTAGAAGCCATCGCCAACAGTTTCCGAGAAATTTGCAAACTTCGCTGCGAAGTTGAATTAGTCAATTCCGGAGAACTGGTCAATGACGGCAAAGTAATCGACGATGCTCGTGATTACGACTAGTGAGCCATCACAAGAGCTCTAACCATTGACTCACCCAGGTTTTTTGGAAGGCATTCGCGTCGTTGATTTATCGCAGTATGTTCCGGGCCCATTCGCGACTCGACAACTCGCCGATCTCGGTGCTGATGTTATTAAAATTGAGCCGCCAAATGGTGATCCGATGCGCAAATTTATGGCGACGGATTCAGCACAGGTCTCTCCAATTTATCGTCACGTCAATCGAGGTAAACGGATCGCCCGAATTGATCTGAAATCGAAAGACGGTTTAGATCGAATCAAAGCTCTACTTGCTGACGCCGATATATTGCTCGAATCATTCCGTCCCGGAACACTCGAGCGTCTCGGTCTCGACCGCCAAACGCTTAAATCCATCAATCCAATTTTGATTCATTGTGCATTGTCAGGCTATGGTCAAACTGGACCTTATCGAGACCGCGGTGGTCACGATATCAATTATATCGCCGCCGCCAGTGGACTTTCGTTGCAGGGTACTTCCAAAAGACCCGTAATGATCTACCCTCCCCTGGCCGATCACGCGGGAGCGATGCAAGCCTCCACACTCATATTAGCAGCACTCGCTGGTCGCTATAAAAGTGGTAAAGGTAGTTACATCGATGTCAGTTTGTTTGAGTCGGCTCTTTCCTGGCAGTACCTCGCAATTTTGAACCCTGATTCTAAACGGGCTCAGGCCGAGCTAAACGGGGGCAGTGCCAGCTATAATATTTATGAATGTTCTGATGGTCGATTTTTTAGTATCGGAGCCATCGAACCCCATTTCTGGCAGCGCTTTTGTGAAGCCCTGGGACGAGCGGACTGGATTGAAAGAAAATTAGACGACCTCCCTCAAACAAGTTTAATTTCTGAAGTATCGAGCTGGGTTAAGAAAAAGGCATTGGCCGAATGGGAAAAGATGCTAGAGGGCGTTGATTGCTGTTTCGAACCCCTTTGTGAACTAAATCAATTGAGCCAGCATCCGCAAATTGCCGACCGACAAGCACTAGATGACTTTGGGCCAACCTATCCCGCAAGGATTAATGACGATCCTTACAGCGTCGATAATAAATTCAATGAAGTAGAATCAATAGCCTGGAGAGATCGTAATCCGTAGGTTGGTGTTGAACGCAGTGAAACCCAACGCTTTTAAAGAACCTTGCTTTTCTCTACCACCGGCTTTCATGCTGTCATCCCCATTAACCTTGGCTTAACCTCCTTTACATGTTTTCAGGTAATCAGCGACTACTGGCTTCATTCCACGTTCAATACATTCAACTGTAAAAGCATGGCCGATTGATACTTCCAGGATTCCATCGATGGTTAAAAATTTTGCCAGGTTGGATAAATCAAGATCATGACCGGCATTCAACTCTAGCCCTAATTTTCGAGCCAGCTCCGCGGCACTTTTATATTGTTCAAATACCTCGTCCGCATTTTCTTTCCCATAAGACTCAGCATAGGCCTCGGTGTAAAGCTCAAGCCGACGGGTGCCGGTTTTTGCTGCCAGCTCGACTTGATGACGCTCCGGATAGAGAAATATAGCACTACGCACACCTGACTGATTTATTCGCGCACAAACTTTGCTAACCTGATCGAAAGTTTGATCAAGATCCCAACCGTGATCAGACGTTAACTGATCAGGACTGTCAGGTACTAGAGTACATTGATCCGGCTTGACCGCTTCAACCAGTTGCATAAAATCTTCTGATGGATAACCTTCTATATTCAATTCAACTGAATCAAGCTCGACGACTAACTCGGCGAGGTCGCGGGTGTCCTGTCGAGTAATATGACGCTCATCCTGGCGTGGATGAATGGTCAGTCCCCGCACACCTAAATTGATATAGGTTCGTGCAAATTCGACGACGTTAGGAAAGTCTCGACCTCGAGAGTTTCGTAACAGGGCTATCTTGTTTAAATTGACACTGAATAAAGTCATTTCATTTTTCCTGGTTCTCAAAAATTCAGGATTGGCCTGAATCAAGCAGGCTATCCACAGGCGAACTGTCTGCGTTGATAATACGACTAGAGCTCCTCATCAGGCAACATACTTCAGCCATCGATCAGCCAGTCAATCGCAGAAAATTGTGATTGCCTATCCTGCGGGTCGTGTTCACTCAAAATAAATCGGTTTAGCCACGACCGACAAATGGCATGTTAGTCGCCATAATGGTCATAAATAATACATTTGTTTCAAGTGGCAATTCAGCCATTTGTAAAACGGCATCAGCAACGTGCTGAACATCCATTACCGGCTCGGCGGCTATCTCACCATTAGCCTGTGGCACTCCTATCGGCATTTTTTTGGTCATTGGAGTTTCTGCGTTGCCAATATCGATCTGTCCGCAGGCAATTCGGAACGGTCGTCCATCCAGCGAGATTGATTTGGTTAACCCTGTGATCGCATGTTTGGTCGACGTATAAGGCGCAGAAAAAGGTCGAGGAGTTTGCGATGAAATCGAACCATTATTGATGATTCGTCCACCCTGCGGGTTTTGTTGTTTCATCATTCGAATGGCTTGTTGGCAACAGAGAAACACTCCGGTAAGGTTTACGTTGACAATGCCCTGCCACTGTTCGTAACTGAGCTCTTCCATTGGAACGGCAGGGGTAAAACTGCCTGCGTTGTTAAACAGAACATCAAGCCGTCCGAATTTTTCTTCGGTCTGTCTGAAAAGTGATTTGACCGGGTCAGGTTTACCAACGTCGCAACTGACACAAAGAGTACGATCGACAATCACGGAAGAATCCCCCGTATAACTATCAACGGTAGCCTGCAAAGATTCAAGATTACGGCCCGTTAACACAACGGCATAACCGGCTGATAGAAGGTTATGAACAACGGCCTTGCCTATTCCGGTACCAGCACCGGTAACCAGCGCTACTTTTTGTTCAGTCATAGTGCTACCTTATTTGAAATTTTGGATTGAGAGTGGATTATTTAAATGATGGCTGACGCTTGCCCAGAAAAGCTTTAATGCCTTCCTGACCATCATCTCCCGAAGCACATTTTGCGAGGGCACGCCCTTCGAGCTCCATTTGAGTTTCCAGACTATTGCCCGAACTTGCGAGTAACAATCCTTTGACGGCAGCAGTAGAAGGCAGTGAAGCTTGCGACAGATTGTCGATAATTTTCTCCACTTCCTGCATTAAATCGTCGTCGTCGACCATTGCTGTAATGAGTCCACATTCGGCGGCCTCTTCGGCAGTCAAAGTCGTGTTGAGCAACATGAGTTCCTGCGCCTTTCGTAGACCGACCAGACGCGGAAGAAAATAACTTGAGCTGCCATCCGGACTTAGCCCTGCACGGGTATAGGCCATAGTGAAACTGGCAGAGCGACCTGCAAGGACAATATCCCCGGCAATCGCCATGCTGAACCCGGCACCAGCGGCGATGCCGTTAACGGCAATGACTAATGCAGCGTCCATCCGCCGAAATGTGGCGATAGTCGAATGCAAACTATCAGCCAGCCCTTTGATTTCCCGGCCTATTGTCTCGCCCTGTTCGGCAAATTCCCGGATATCGCCGCCCGCACTAAAAAATCGGCCAGTCGCGGTCAGTTGTACAACCTTTATAGATGGCGTTGAATCACAAATTCGAGCGGCCTGATTTAACTCATCACCCATTAGTCGATTCAGACCATTAGCCGCTTCGGGGCGATTCAAACAGATTCGTGCTACAGCATCGCGTTGTTCAAAAGTTATTGTTTCATACTCGCTCATGAATCGAATCTTCCTGCTCAAAAAGTCAATAGTATAAAGTTTACCCGACTGATTGGTAGGACTTCAAAGTTTCTTACTGACAATACAGAACCAATATATTTAATATTATATTAAAATCTTCGACTAACTCTTTAAATTTCATTATTGAATCCTAAGATTCAGTTTGATTTAAAATAACCGAATCAGGCTATTATTAAACACTACTTCTAATTGCTGTCGTTCTGCGGTTTAATGAGCCTTATAAACAAATATGACCACGGTTTGTTGCAGTGGTCTCAAAACAATAAAAATCTGCAATCGAGCTCTGCGCACAGTAATGCCAAGGGCTGATTATCGAGGAGTATGTGGAAGTCAGCAACGAATCTATCGCCGTTAGCGGGCGTAATGTCGCCAAACATTTCGGTACGGGCGAAGGTCGCGTCATTGCGCTCGATGGCGTATCAATTGATATTAAAGACAATGAATTTTTCACTTTGCTGGGGCCATCCGGTTGCGGAAAAACCACGCTGCTTCGATTAATAGCAGGATTTGAACAACCCACGTCTGGAGAGATCCTTCTGTTTGGTGATCACCTCGAAGGCCTCGAGCCTAATGATCGCCCTGTTAATACAGTCTTTCAAAGTTATTCCCTGTTTCCTCATATGACCATTGCGCAAAATATTGGTTTTGGCCTGAAAATGAAGGGAGAAAGCAAACAACGTATTAATCAGGTAGTCAAGGGCATGCTATCCCTGGTCAAGATGGAATCTTTTAGTGAACGCATGCCTAACCAGTTGTCAGGTGGGCAGCAACAACGAATAGCATTGGCTCGCGCATTAGCGCCAAGCCCGAAAGTCCTGTTACTCGATGAACCGCTTTCAGCGCTCGATTTAAAATTACGACAGGCCATGCGCGTTGAATTGAAACGACTACAGCGGGACACAGGTATCACGTTCGTCTTTGTTACCCATGATCAGGAAGAAGCGATGAGCATGAGTGACCGTGTAGCCGTAATGTCATCGGGAGAACTCCAGCAGTTAGATACCCCAAGAATGATTTACGAACGTCCACGTAACCGTTTTGTTGCCAATTTCATTGGCGATGTGAATTTAATTACAGCAACCATTGTCGGCGATGAAACCGATAGTTATATCTGTTCACACGGTGATATTCGCTTTAATGTCAGCAAAACCAGCCAACATAAAATCAAAGACGATGTAACGCTCGCGATACGCCCTGAAAAGTTTGAATTGGCTAAGGCTGGAAATGGCTCGATCAAAGGCAAGGTTATAGACTCAATCTATATGGGCACTGATACCTACATTAATATCGAAGTCGATGACTCAACGACAGTAGAAGTGCGTTGCCAAAATACCGATCTCGATCAAGTACTTCCCAATGTAGGGGAGCCTGCTGAGCTCAACATTGCGCGTGGCGCAGCTACCTTGCTCGAAGACTAACCGTGGAAATTCGTCTACCGGCAAATCCTTTAACGCGTCGATGGCTGGGCCTGGCACCCTCAATTATTTTTATCTTCGCGTTTATGGTATTGCCCATCGCTTTACTGGGATTGTATTCATTTAAACCTGCCAGTTCATATGGCGGCGTCGAAGCCGGCTATTCAATCGAAGCCTGGATTCAGTTATTTTTCGAACGCGATCTCGATGACACCCTGCTGTTTGAACCGGTATATCTTCAAATCATCTGGCGATCGATTGTCCTCGCATCTATCGGGACCACTATTTCATTCCTCGTGGGTTTTCCAGTTGCCTGGTATATCGTTCAACAAAAACCACGCAAGCGAGATATGCTGCTATTGCTGGTTACCATTCCTTTCTGGACAAACCTTCTGGTTAGAGCTTATTCCTGGATTTTAATCCTTGGTAAAAACGGCATGATTGAGCAACCTCTTCTTGCTTTAGGTTTAATCGATGGGTCGCTGGAACTCATGTATGGCAATTTCGCAATCGGTGTTGGCCTGGTTTACAGTTATATACCGCTGATGATTCTGCCGATTTATGCCAGTCTGGAGAAACTTGATTTTGGTTTGATCGAAGCCGGTCATGATTTATATGCCAATCGCTGGACTGTTATTCGACAAATTGTCATACCCCTTTGCGCACCCGGAATAATCGCTGGTTGTATTCTGGTCTTCGTTTTAAGTCTGGGGGATTTCATTTCGCCGTCTGTGCTCGGTGGCGGCAAGAAGATGATGTTGAGCAATCTGATTCAATTTCAATTTTCTTCTGCACGTAACTGGCCCTTTGGTGGCGCATTAACCATGCTACTGTTAATGCTGGTTGGCTTTGGCTCTATCTTTTACATTCGAGCATCCCGTAAAAGTGAACGTCTTGGAGCTTAATCATGGCCAGTAATATCGGACGCAATAGTTTGTCGGATAATCCCGGCAAAATACCCTGGTTGAAGATTTGGACGGGTATCTTTTTTGTCTATTTATATGGACCGATTGCCGTACTGATCGGTTTCTCATTCAACGACAATCGAATTGCCCAGGTATGGACTGGTTTTAGCACCAAGTGGTACACCAAAGCTTTCTCTAACGAAGCTATTCAAAACGCCATTATTAACAGTCTAATCGTGGCTTCAATTGCGACTGTCGCCTCTACATTGTTTGCCACGATGGCGGCACTGGTCCTATCACGCGGGCATTTTCGGGGTGAAGGCGTTAGCCTCGGGATTATCAGTTTGCCGCTTTTGGTACCTGAAATTGCGACGGCCGTTGCTACACTGACTTTTTTCGCCGCCATTAAATTTCCGCTTGGCCTGACGTCTATCATTATTGCCCATATTGTCTTTTGCATTCCATTTGCTTTCATGCCGATTCGTGCACGACTTGCGGGTATGGACGATACCCTGCAGGAAGCCGGTCGAGACCTTTATGCGAATGACATCAAGGTGTTGTGGTATATCGTTTTGCCGCAACTCAAACCCGGAATTATCGCCGGAGGTATTTTAGCTTTTATCATTTCAATTGATGATTTCATTATTTCGTTGATGGTGGCCGGTGCAGGTGCCACAACATTGCCGTTGTATATTTACGGCATGATCCGTTTGGGTGTTTCACCCGAAATTAATGCAGTATCCACCGTTCTTTTTCTAACTTCGGTAGCATTGGTCGGAATATACTGGTTTATGTCTAAACAAAATGAGGGGAATAACTATGCGCACTAACCTGATAAAAAAAGCGGGACTAGTAGCTGTTGCTGCAATGTTCAACGCTTCTGCGATGGCCGCAGAAGAATTAAATTTTTACAACTGGGTTGATTACACACCACCCGAACTCATTGCAAAATTTGAAAAAGAAACTGGCATTAACGTAAATGTCGACACCTACGATTCTAATGAAACATTACTCGCTAAACTAAAATCTGGCACGACCGGTTATGACGTTGCAGTTCCAAGCCAGAACTTTGTAACTATTATGATTCAGGAAGGCATGCTTGAAAAAATAGACGTTAAAAATATGTCTAACTATAAGAATGTTGATTCACGTTGGAAAGGCCCTAAGTGGGATCCGACTCAAGAGTACACGGCTCCATGGCAAATGGGCTCGACTTCTTTCTCAATCAATATGGATGGTTATGACGGCCCCGGTGATTCACTCGCTGAATTCTTTTCACCGAATGCATCAGTATCTGGACAAATCCAGGTATTCAGAACACCCGATGAAGTTATTCCACTAGCTCTAATGTTACTTGGGCATGAACAGTGCAATGAAAATCCCGAGGATATGAAGGAGGTTCAAAATCTGCTGTTGAATCAGAAAAAACACGTTAAAACTTATAACTCTGAAACGATGATTGCGAATCTGGCTAGTGGCGAAGTTTTAGTCAGCAGTCATTGGGATGGCTATTCGATGAAGAACAGAACTGAAAATAATGTTCCTCAACTGAAGTTCGTCCACCCGAAAGAAGGCATCATCGGCTGGTTTGATAGCTTGATAATACCTAAAGGTGCTCCGAATAAAGCCAATGCTGAGAAGTTCCTCAACTTTATGATGGATGCTGAAAACGGCGCGAACCTTTCTAATTTCAATCGTTATGCTTCACCACTTGACGCAAAAGCGATAGCAAATTACATCGATCCTGCGCTGGGTAAAGCACCTGAAATCAATATTGATCCAAGTATTCCTGTGCATTTTAGTGAAACCTGTAGCTCAAAATCGATTAAATTATACGACCGAGTCTGGACCAAAGTACTGCAGTAATCTAAAACGAAAAAGCCGGGAGCAGAAACTCCCGGCTTTTTTATGCCCGTTGATAATATCATCGTATTAATTTCTATATTATTTCAGCCGTTCACCATACCAGTGCAACTTTTCAGCCAGCTTTACAACCCGGCCAACAATAAATAAAGAGGGTGACAACACTTCGAGCTCCATTAGCTGTTCAGGCAATCTCGACAATATAGAAACCAGTACTCGTTGATCTGAAGTGGTTCCTTTTTCAACCAACGCCACGTTCATATCAGAAGACATACCGTTTTCAATCAGTGCCTGACAAATTACCGGCAAGCTATTTAGGCCCATATAAAAAACCAGCGTTTTGTCATCGGCAATCAATTCCCGCCAATTCAGGTTAATGCTGCCATCTTTTAATTGTCCGGTAACAAATTGCACACTTTGCGCATAGTCACGATGGGTTAGTGGTATCCCCGCATAGGCCGAACAACCAATGGCAGCTGTTATACCGGGAACAACTTGAAATGAAATTTTAGAATCAACCAGTTTTTCTATTTCCTCTCCACCCCGACCAAAAATAAATGGATCGCCACCTTTTAATCGCGCTACGCGTTTGCCCTTGCTCGCGTGATCAACCAGCAGTTGATTAATATCAGTTTGTGGAACCGAATGATCAGCTCGGCGCTTACCGACATAAATACACTCTGCCTGTTCGGGTACTAACGCCATAATTTCATCGCTGACCAGTCGATCATAAAGAATGACATCAGACTGCTGAATTAACCGAAAAGCGCGCAAGGTGAGTAGTTCAGGATCACCGGGTCCGGCACCAATTAAATAAACTTCTCCATGGCAGGTAAAATCGAGTGGATTTTGCAGAGCCCGATCAAACAATTGGGTGGCAAGTTTTTCGTCTCCGGAGCTGATGGCGTCGGCGATGACTCCCTGTAAGACATGTTGCCAGAATTCAGCTCGACTAGAATCTAGAGATATTTTCTTCGAAACTCGTTTTCTATTGTTACGAACAAACTTTGAAAGATCGGTATAACTATCAGGTATGAATTTAGACAACTGTCGTTTAATCAGCTTAGATAAAACCGGAGATGCACCATTATTCGATATAGATATTGTTATCGGATCCCGGTCGATTACAGCAGGAAATATAAAATCGCCTTCGTCTGCATTATCAACCCTGTTGACCAGAATTCCGTTTTCGCGCGCATAGGCACCTACCTGAAAATTGGTTTCAGAACAACTGGATGCAGCGACGACTAAGATGTATTTTTTTTTAATTAACGCAGGTCTGAAATAACCCTCGATCAACATTCCATTACAAGACTGCACATAACGCCTTATGTCTGGCTGTATATCGGGAGCTATTACATCAACAATTGCACCGGCTGATAACAAAGATTTGAGCCGTCTTAAAGCAAGATTACCGCCACCCACGATAAGACAGTTTTGTTTTTCGACACGAACCTGTAACGGTAGATATTTCATTACAACAAAACCTTTGTCCAGATTCGCTACATCACCCCGGATTCACGCAATTCATGCAAACGTTCGTTAGAGGACACAAATGCAGCACGGGTATTTTCAATATCCAGTGGTTTTTCGGTAAGGGTTTCAAAGTCCCACTCACTGCGCGGCTGATTGAAAAAATCACCGGTATAAACATGCAACGCAGCGGTTAATTTGAGTAGAGGATTTTTAACACTGTGAATAATATCTCGCCCGAGTGGTGCTACCTGGCCGGCCTCAAGAGTTTTTATACCATGTTGTTTTAGCCCCGACTCATCTCTTCTGTAAAAGGTATTATCCTCTCTGCCCCCATAAATCCCTATTACCGCCATCATACAATGATCATGCGGATGCAGTTCCATTTCAGGACCCCAGACCAGATTCATAATGGTTAGACCTTTAGATTGATAGACCGTGTTCAAACCAGCTTCCTGTGGTTCACCGAGTTCTTTAATAATACTGTTCGGGTCGGAAACAGCTCGCTCGACAAGAATCCGAAGAACTTTTTGTGGTTCAGATTCTGTTAAGGCACTTTTACAATCGTCAATAAATTGCTCAGTATTAAACATGGTTTTTTACGCTCCAGTTTTCAGCTTTTCGGTCATGCCAGTTTAACACTAACCACCTCTCAGTTATCGATTTCGTAATTGCCGGATTAAATGCAAATCCATCAAATCATCGATTTGATTTGACCCCAAACCGTCGATCGAAGTCGCCTCTTTGAAAGTCTGACGCCAGTCCTCGTCAAATCCAGACCAGAATCGTTCCTTCGCTTCAGGAAACTGTCTTCCTTCACCAATTACGAGTGCGTACCAGCTTAACGTGGAGGTAGTCATCCAGTCGTGATCAAAATGACTAATCAGTTCTTTTAAGCTCAATATCGGTTCAAACATCGGCTTTGCAGTAGCTATCAATCGTTCAACTGCCGCGTGTATTAGCTCTGCTTTATCGCTGAAATGATTGTAAACCGTCGGTTTTGAGACCCCAGTTTTTTTCACCACCATGTCAATTGAAGTGGCCTTAAAACCAGTTTCAATAAACATCGGGGTTGCCTGTTCAACAATAAAATCCTTTTTAGATTTTTGCGCCATCGATGCTTGCACCTTTAATTCAAACATGTAACTATACTAAACCGTTTAGTTTAGATTAGTGTTGGAAACAGGAGATTAACATGATACGCAGCAACGAGGGATATTTTGGCGAATTTGGTGGCCGATACGTTCCCGAAATACTACTACCCGCATTAATCGAACTCGAAGAGATGTTCGAACAATTACGCGAAGATCCGATATTCTGGAATGAATATTTAACATTACTGCAAGACTTTAGTGGACGTCCAACACCACTTACCCCACTCGATCGACTGTCAGACCAGATTGGCGGGGCTCGTATCTGGTTAAAACGTGAAGATCTCAACCATTCCGGTGCTCACAAAATAAATAATGTCATGGGCCAGGGTTTAATGGTGAAACGCATGGGGAAAAAACGGGTCATCGCCGAAACGGGGGCTGGCCAACATGGACTGGCGACTGCAATCATGGCCGCCCGACTGGGTCTTAATGCGACCGTTTACATGGGTGCCGACGATATTGAACGCCAGTACAGCAATGTGTTCTGGATGCGCCAGATGGGTACAGAAGTGGTCGCTGTCGAAACTGGATCACGCACGCTCAAAGAAGCACTCGATGAAGCCTTGCGAGATTGGGCTTCTAGTACCGCAACCACTCACTACTTGCTAGGAACTGCCTGTGGGCCCGCTCCGTTTCCGGAATTGGTGACCTGGTTACAAAGCGTGATCAGTGCAGAAATTAAAGAACAGTCTCTAAATCGTTTTGGAAAGCTACCTGACGAAGTGGTCGCTTGCGTGGGTGGCGGTTCAAATGCGCTCGGTTCCTTCGCGCATTTCATTGATGACAGCGTGACGCTCACTGGGATTGAGGCCGGCGGTATCAATTCCGAGCCGGGCAATCATTCGATTCGTCTTCGCGAACAAACTGGTGAACCCGGAATCGCACAGGGATATAAAACCATGTTTCTTCAAAATAAAGATGGCCAGCTCGGCGAGACGCATAGTATCGCTGCCGGTCTGGATTATGTGGGAGTTTCACCGATCTTATCTGATCTGGTTGCGAAAGGCCGGGTTAAGGCTTTATCAGCGACCGATGAAGAAGTAACACAGGCTTTTCAGATGTTACTCAAAACAGAGGGTATTATCCCCGCATTAGAGTCTTCCCATGCGCTTGCTGGTGGCTTTAAACGAGCGGCCCTTCTGAGGCCCGATCAGAATTTGATTATTAATCTCAGTGGTCGTGGTGATAAAGACATTTTTAATATTGCCCGCGCTTTTCCTGACCCCGAATGGTCAAAATTTCTCGAACGTGAAGTCTCTCGAACCCAATCAATCGAAAACGGAGTTCATTAAACATGTTCCCCAATCAAAATGACTCGTTACAAATCATGTCGCACGCCGTCGTCGGTTATCCTGACCTCGCGGAGAATCACCGTTCCATTGAAGGTTTAGTGCAATCGGGAATCAAACTGATTGAATTGCAGATTCCATTCACTGATCCGGTTGCAGATGGCCATACGCTTGTTAATGCCTGTTATGAAGCGTTAAAGCAGGGAGGATCGGTGCGAGCCGCGCTTGATCTCGCGAAGGTAGTATGTCCGCTTTATCCTGGCGTCAGTTTTATCATGATGAGTTATCTCAATCCTATATACCGATTCGGTCTCGATAAATTTTTTACTGAAGCCGCCGAAGCCGGTATTAAAGGACTTATCGTTCCGGACTGGCCAGTTGAACAGGCTGAATTATCACTTCCGTTGCTGGACCAACTGGGTCTGGCACCGATTATGCTAATCAGTCCCAACACACCGGTCGATCGTATGAAACGAATCGCAAAAGCTTCGCGGGGAATGCTGTATGTAGTATCCCGCATGGGCGTGACTGGCAAAAAAGCGCAATGGGATGACAGCTTCGATCAATATATCGAATGCATCCGAGGTATTACGGACCTCCCTCTGGCTGTCGGTTTTGGGGTTAGAGACATTGATGATCTACGTGCCTTATCGGGGCATTCAGAAGTTGCTGCGATGGGTTCACAAACAATCAAATGGCTAGAAGAATTTGGCAGCAATGGCGCTGCGACCAGAATTCAAAATTTGGTTGAGCAACTGAAAGCCGTAGCCTGAGATAGCCTAAAGATCAGGTTGCTCATCACTTAACGTGTCCAAGCCCTAAATAACTGGTATCTTTGCCCTTTTGGGCAATTCGCGATGACCGCTCCTGAAATCAAAGTCGATCAATATGATGATCGACTATCGTCGATATACAGCAAATCTGATAACAAAGAGCAACAGTATGATGAATGGGCAGATAGCTACGACAAAGATTTAGTCGAAGATCTCGAATACGTTGCGCATCGCGAGGCGGGAAAACTGCTGATCGAACAGCTTGCTGATCGGTCAGCGCATATACTTGACGTTGCCTGCGGTACTGGACTGGTAGGCGCTTTTCTTCAGGCGCAAGGTTATCAGTGTGTAGACGGCGTCGATTTTTCCAGCGCAATGTTAGCCCGGGCTAAAAGCCGGCAGGTTTATCAATCAATCTGGCAACACGATTTCACAAACCCCGCCGAAGTTGAAAACCTCTACGATGCGCTTATTTGCGTTGGCATGTTTTCCTTCACGATCCCAAAAATCGCTGACATGCATCACGTCGTTAATTGCGTCAAACCGGGTGGATATTGTGTTATTACCGTCAACGGTGCGGCCTGGAAACAATTAGACCTCGAACCTGAAGTCCGTAAGGTTGCAAATCAACATAAATTTACCATTCAAAGCATTCAGACTGCTGACTACATTCGGCGAGAATCTATCGATTCACGCGTGCTTATTATCAGAAGGTGAGCAGCATGGATTTCAATACAAACCGGCACCTCGACAGCCTGCTACAGAACCTGCGCTCTACTGCAGAAACACCTTTTGAGAGCACAACGCCCATGCCTGCTGCTGTCTATCATTCCGAATCATTTCACCAGCTCGAGCAGGAGAAAATCTTTTCAAAATCTCGTATCTGCGTTGGCCGAGAAGATGAAATTTCAAAACCTGGGGATTACCTAACCCACGAAATAGCCAAAGTGTCGGTTATCGTTATTCGTCAACAGGACAACGCTATTAAGAGTTTTGTCAACGCTTGCGCCCATCGGTTCGCCTGCTTGTTAAAAACCCAAAAAGGCTCTGCTAAAAAAATCACCTGCCCCTATCATGCCTGGACCTACAATCCCGCGGGTGAACTCATCCGAAGCCCTTATATGGAGATGAAACCTGGCTTCGAACAGGGCAAAGTAAAACTAAAAGAACTGCCCATCGAATGCTGGCAGGGATTTATTTTCGTTTCATTAGATACACCAGATGAAGATAGTCTGGAAGAAACTCTATCACCGCTAACCGATAATATTGTGGGACGCTATCAGATGCCGGTTTATCAGACAGTTTTGCGCGAATCGATGTCCTGGAATGCCAACTGGAAAAACCTGGTTGAGAATTACACCGAGAGTTATCACGTTCCTATGGCTCATGGAAAAACTTTTGCGCAACATGACAAAAAGCTGGAAGACTATAGTTGTGGTGAAGATAGCCTGCATTACGGATACCACCTGGCAGCAAAAAGTTCTGACGAAGGACAGGGCAGCGCGCATCCCGCCAATCAACGACTGGCAGGCGAATGGCGCAAAACGATGGTCGACTTTTGTATCTTCCCGGGGATGCTGGTCACCTTGATGCCCGATTATCTGTGGTACGTCAGCGTTCAACCGGATGGTGTAGATCGATTCAAAGCGACCTGGGGTGTCGCCATGCCACCCGAAGTTTTAGCCAACATCCCTGAAGAAAAATATGAACAATGGGTTGCAGATTTCAAAACCTATATTGATATTGCCAACGACGAAGATAAACTAATTGTCGAAGCACTCCACAAAGGAACCACCTCCCCGACTTTACCTCGAGGGCAGTATCATCCGCTCGAACGAAACCTCTGGCAATTCAATCGGTATCTGGCATCAAAATGTCATCAACCTTCAGTTACCGAATAATCTGTGGCTAATCCACATTTCACTTTCGCTGGGTTTTTCTTTATTCAGAACCTGCCCAGAGGCATGTTGTTATCGGTCATACCACTGCAAGCATTGGCACTGACGGGCAATGCTCGTGATACCAGCGCATTGCTATTTGCGGTTAGTTTGGGAGGTGTGTTTGCAGCACTGATTATGCCATTTGTTGTTAAACATCTAGGCGCTAGATCTACCTTTTTATTATCGAATGCCGTCATGATTTTTTCGGCAATTTTAATGTCATTTGGCACTCTAGCCTTTTTTGCCGTCGGCATATTTTTCCATATTTTTTCAGTGGCCTCTGCAGAAGTCGTATTATCACTTTACGTCATGCACAAAATTCCTCGAAAAGAAATTACTCTATTCGAACCACTACGTGTTTTGTTCAGCATACTGGCACTGACAATCGGTCCATTCCTGGGTGTCTATTTACAAAGCAAGATCCAGATCGATTTACCTTATTTACTCTGTGCCATTTTCAGTTTATGTGCCATTGTTGTTTTCCATCGACTGCGTTTGCATCAGATCAAAATTATCACCACTAAAGTCACTACGACAAGTCCCTTATCCAATCTCTCACGATACTTCAAACAACCCAGATTACGACTCGCCTATGGACTAGCGCTTGCTCGATCAAGCTGGTGGAGCATGTTTGTCATCTATACCCCAATCTATGCGATTGAGTCTGGTCTGGGAGAATTAACGGGCGCGGCACTGGTTTCAATCGGAACGGCCTGGACATTATCGGTACCCTTTTGGGGCTGGTGCGCGAGACGTTACGGCGTAAAGATTATCGTATTAGGCGGTTATGTCTTTAATAGCACCATGACCATGCTGGTTTTTCTGGTAAGTGATCTACCCATTTTAGCAGCGGGTTTACTGGTCGTTGCCGCGCTGGGGGCAACCATGCTCGACGGTGTCGGCAACGTGCTATTTTTTCGAGCCGTTCGATCACAGGACCGATCTCAAATGGCATCCGTGTTCGTGACCTACCGCGATGCCGCTCAGCTAACCACCCCTGGCATTTATGCACTCCTGCTTAATTACTTTACATTACCCATTGTTTTTCTGACCGCATCGGGTTGGATGATGACCGCAGCATGGTTTAGCCGTTATGTGCCAAAGCGGTTGAAGTAGGTAATCGAAATGGAACACCAGACTCGATAAATTGGTTCGTTTACGCAACTTCCCATTGTAGACCCTGCCTAACTGGGGAATTGAATTTTTTTGAAAAATCTGAAAAATAGCAACCATTGCCAACACCCTGAAAGGTGCACAAATATGAAACATCTCATCCGTCCCCTTAACCTGATCATCCTGAGCATTCTGTCAATCTGGCTCAGTAGCGCCAGCGCAAACGAAACCGTTAGCAGAGGTGAAATTCAGGGTGGCCTAGTACATGCAGCACCGGACTGGTTTAAAGATAGTTTTTTAGAAATTGCCGACGATGTCGAAGAAGCAGCCGAAGAGAACAAACATGTACTTCTGTTTTTTCAATTAAATGGCTGTCCGTATTGTGACCGCATGCTGACCGAGAACTTTAAGTCGGGGCCGGTTAAAAACTACATTCAGGAAAACTTTGACGTTATTGCCATTAACGTAAGGGGTGACCGGGAAATTGCATTTAACGAAGACGTTTCGGTCACTGAAAAAGAACTGTCCGAACTGCTAAATGTAAGAGCCACACCTGGAATAATGTTTCTAAATTCTGACAATAAACCGGTTGTTCGTGTTGACGGTTATCGGGCGTCTGAAAGATTTTCTCACATTTTGAAATACGTCAGTAATAAAGCCTACGAATCACAAAAGCTATCTGATTATCTGGATCAACATCTCCAGGAAATTTATGCATTACAGCCCAATCCAATGTTCAAAGATATTTCAGATTTATCAACCGTGAAAGGTCCATTAGCCGTTATTTTTGAAGATAGTCGCTGCTACGATTGCCCCGCATTCCATGAGAAATTACTGAACAACCCAGAAGTTCAGCAGGAAATGTCTGTGTTTACTGTGGTCCGTTTAAATACTGAATCAGATGCAACGATCAAAGACATTGCTGGCAACGAAACAACGGCAAGAGCATTGTCAGAAAGTCTATCGATGACTTATCGCCCCGGCGTTGCAATATACGCCGACGGCGAGTTACTGCGTCGTCACGACAGCTTACTATTTAGTCATCATTTCAAAGAAGGCCTTCGCTGGATCGGTAGCGGAGCCTACAAAACCGAAGACTATCCAACCTATTCAGCCAGGCGTACTGAAGAGCTGCTTGCCGGAGGGGTTAACATCAATTTAGGGCAGTAAAGTAACGGGACATAATTAAAGACGATATTCCAGCACAGTTCTAGTTAAGCCTTATGCCTTCTGTTGCCAGCAGCTGAGTCTGCGTAGCTCGCATAAATAAATCCAAATTTATGCCTGTTACTATCCACCGGCAGTTCACTTCAGTTCACAATTTTTGAATCACTAATCAATGAAATAGTAGACAGGCCAGGCCTCCAAACCTATATACTAATCTAGGTCTAAAAATAGAAACTAATTACATAATTTAGACAAATCAAGTTATTAAATTTTAACCCTTTTTTATATTTACCATGAGCAATGTAATCACACTAAAAAACCTCCCTCACGGAGAAAGAGGCGCATTTTCGACCGACCCTTTAAATTCGCCAACCTTGCCCTCGAGGTATTACACGGATAAAGATATCTACGACGAAGAGCTTAAGAAAGTTCACCAACGTGCGTGGAACTATGTTGGCCATATCACCGATGTGCCTGAGCCAGGATCCTACATTACAGATGTAGTTGCAGGTCAGCCCATTGTCATCGTAAAAGGGCACGATGAAGTTATTCGGGCCTTTTACAACGTTTGTGCGCACCGTGGACACGAGCTGTTAACAGGTAGTGGCAAGCTAAAAGGTAAGGGTATTGTTTGTCCATATCATGCATGGCTCTTTAAATTGGATGGTTCACTATTCAAGGCACGCCATACCGAGACTATTAAGGATTTTGATCTTTCTCAGTTTTCCCTGCGCGATATCCCGATTGCGTTTAGTGCAGGACTGATTTTTGTGAATTTTGATCAGAAATGCGAACCCTTAGAAGCGTCGATGAGTGATTTAGGGATATCCATTCAAAAGTACCTTCCTGACATTGAAAATTTTGTCGCTGCTCATCGCCTCAACTACGATATTAACGCCAACTGGAAAGTTGTCGTTGACAACTTTTCTGAGGCTTACCATATCCCCGTCGCACATCCGCAATTGTCAAAGGTGCTGGAACAGGATGCGGCGGATTTTCAGTTAGAGGAGCGCTGGACCTTTAATGGCTTCCGCAGCCGTACCGGCTTTGAAGGGTTCGAACTGGAACCGGGGCTGCCTTATTGCGCCTGGCAGGCATGGCCGAACATTTGTGTGCTGAGTCTACCTGGTTCAGAAAATTTAATCGTTTTGCGCATGAGCCCGAATGGAGTCGATAAATGCGCTGAACGCGTCGATGTTTATACACCTAAAGGAGATGCGGAAAATGATCCAAAGTTACTGGCAGTCCGCGATCTGTTTATGAACATGTTTAATCAGGAAGACATCGCCATAGTAGAAAGTGTACAACGAGGCTTGTCCAGTCTGGGTTATGACCAGGGACGCTATGTGTGTGATGCGGGTCAGTCCTGGTTTACTGAAGCTCAATTACATTGGCTCCATATGCAAGTGCTTGAGGCATTAGAAAAAGATTAACATTCACTGTAGTTCTCTGGTGTCCGTCTCGGTGTGACAACCGATTTTCTTCATCTCCTTTAAGGGCCTATAAATAAGATTTTCGTCGGTCCATCAGTAAGCGCTATATAGGGTCATATCTTGTATGTTTGGATATCGTAATGAAATCCCTAAGCCAGATAAATTATCAACCTTATGACTCATTTAGCTATTCTCCACCAAGATGAACATATTCTTGTTATCCACAAACCTGCTGGGCTGTTGGTTCATCGAAGTCCAATTTCTCAGGATACGGTTTTTGTTCTACAAACATTACGAGACCAAATCGGCCAAAGAGTTTATCCCATTCACCGTTTAGACAGAGCAACTTCCGGGGTATTAGTGTTTGGCCTAAACTCGAAAATGGCGAAAATTGTGACACAGCAATTTGAAAACCATAGGGTT
Source organism: Gammaproteobacteria bacterium (assembly GCA_047639625.1). Classification (GTDB taxonomy): domain Bacteria; phylum Pseudomonadota; class Gammaproteobacteria. The sequence continues at coordinate 15,498 of JBLIOG010000007.1, read as the reverse complement.
GAAAAAGAGTACCGTGCGTTAGTCCGTGGCTGGGTCGATGATAGTGGCCAAATCGATCACTCCATTACAGATGAAGATGGCAATAAAAAAGTCCAGGAAGCGATCACCGACTATCGTTGTTTGCAAAAAGTAGAGTTGCCTTTTGAGGTTGATCGTTACCCCAGCACTCGATACTCACTGGTCAGCGTGTCACCTCAAACGGGCAGAAGACAGCAAATACGCAAACACTTCAAACATATTTCACATCACATAATAGGTGACACTACACATGGAAATGGAAAACACAATAATTTCTTCCGTGAGCAATATAACATTCATCGTTTGATGCTGACTTCCCACAAACTTTGCCTTGATCATCCCATAACTCAGCAAAGACTTTGCTTTGAAGCAATTACAGAGCCCGAATGGGGCGAACTATTTAGCGTATTTAATTGGCAACCATAGTTTCAGAAACGGTTTAGCGGCTGCTTTTTCTTAGCGTTAATTGCAGAGGCACGCTTCGCTATTTTGGTGGGTTTCATGTCTTGCACAGCGACGCCTTTGGCCACTGCATCCTTAACCACCGCCAGACGTTTCTGACTGTAGTTAATCTTTTGTGTGCGTGCAGATATCGCACGGTCGATACGATCAAGCGCTGGCTCGGCACTTAGGTCGCCATCCGCTAACCGATTTTCCAGTTTGCGTTTTTGTTCCTGCAAATTTTCCAGTGTTGCCATAGCTGCCTAGTTTAACGCGATGAGGTTAATATCGATGACTAATTTCATGACTTATAACGTTCGCATATACGTGAAATTTGAGAGCAGCAAGATATTCCCCCAAACCTGCACGGGTGAGAGTGACCTAGTAATCTGCTAGCCAATTTAATTAAGGTACTTTTTGAACCATTCGATCGCAGCACTCGCCTCTTTCGATTGCCAGGGGTCCGCATAAATTTCAAAATGCAAGATGGGTAGAACAATTTGCATTTTTGGTTCCCCTGCTTTTTCAAATGAACTTTTGACTGTTTCTATGGCAGCAGATTATCCCTCTCGACGACAATAACCAGAAGAGCCCCTGGGGCTAGCAAAAGGAAAAAGCCAATAGGGTCAAATTCCCTGATTTTTTTCCAGGGACTCTATTGTAATCTCGTTTCGCCAATTTGGGGCAATATCAACCATATCCATGGAGGCTTCGTAGTTTTCCTGGCCGGGTAGTATGCAAGGCTCACCGTCAGGTGCTACAACCTTCATGTAGTTTACTTTTCCTGTCGAGTATCTTGCAATACGGTCTTGAACCAGGAAATCACCGACGGCTTCCCATTTTTCGGGGTTCATAGTGCGTCGGGACTCCGGGTCGATAATTGATGGAACTTGAGCCACTATAGCCTTGGCTGGTTTATCAATGTCACCTAACAATTGGTGATTTATTAGTAAATAGCTTGAGTAGAACGCAGTAAAATCCAACATTTTTATGACGTTGAGATTTTGGGTTTCACAGTGTTCTCGGCAATCGCTCCATGCGTCGCCTAAAGCCTACTGTTGGTGCTTTACCTTCGGGGCGCCGGACCGCCGGACCGTTACCTCCATACAGTCGAACCCAACCTACGGGAAAATATCATTGTGTTCACAACTCACTCAATAACTGATAGCTTTTCAGTCTTGAACTGAAGCTATGAGTCACCGTAACGACTGAAATTTCTTTAACCCGAAAAACACGAGCTAAATCTTCAATTTCAGATTTGCACCGATCAGGCGTTCCAACGGTATATCCCTTTAACAGATGACTATACTTTGCCTCCTGAGAGGTCGTGAATTTTTTACGTTTATCCTGTACTAGTTCAGGTGACATCAAGTTATCATTGACCCCAATTTGCATCATCATTTTTCGATAGATAGCCGTGCCAGCCAATAACTCCGCTTCTTCCTGCGTGTCTGCACAAAACGAACCTATCGCTAACATTCGGTTTGGTGTCCCGATATGGCCGGCTGCCTGCCATGCCCGATCATAACTATCAAAAATTCCAGGCTTACATTGGTCGGGCGTGATAAATCGTGCGAGCGCGATGTTCATCCCGACTTGTCCGGCTAACTCGGCACTACCGCCACTAGAACCCAGCATCCACATTTCGGGTTTGATAGCATTGATGGGACTTATATGTAAATCAGCCCAGGGATGATCGTCGGGTATTGTCTGGTCTATAAATGCCTTAAGTGTAGATGCCTGTGCCGGATAACTATTGGCATCTTGCGGTTGGTTTGGCCAGGCCAAAGCTGATGATGACAATCGATCACCACCCGGAGCTCGACCGATTCCCAAATCAATCCGTCCCGGATACAGAGCGCTCAACATATTAAAAATTTCAGCTACTTTATAGGGACTGTAATGAGGCAACATTATGCCTCCACTTCCTATACGCATATTTTTGGTCACACTGGCCATGGCAGCGATCAGAATTTCTGGCGCTGGACCGGCAAACTGCGAACTATTGTGGTGTTCGGCGACCCAGAGTCGATGATAACCCAGTTCATCGCAGGCTTTAGCGAGCTCAATAGACATCATTCCCGCATTGCTGAGTGATTCCGCGGTTTCAGAGGGATGAACCGGACTTTGATCCAAAACTGACAATTTAATATCTGTTAGCATGAGTTCTTGAATATTTAAAAATAAATCGTGGTGTTGAAGTAAGGTCAGTATCGCATACCCGAGTTTCTTTCTTTTACACTAAAAGTTAAACAATAATTAGTTAACCCACTTATGGATATTCTTTTATACATTGCCGCGTTCCTTGCAGTCGGAATGGGTCTGGTGCACTCACTACTCGGTGAAAAGTATATTATTACACCTCTTTTAAGGCAGGATAATTTACCCGTCTTATTTGGTAGCACCGATTTTACCATTCGGACTATTAGGTTTGCCTGGCATATAACCACTCTGGCCTGGTGGGGCCTGGCTAGTATCCTTATATTGATGGCACATCCGCCGCTTGAAACGGAAACAGTCGGTATGGTAGTCGGAATAACCTTCCTCGCGCATTTCCTGACTGCATTGATTGGTTCAAAAGGCAAACACATGTCCTGGCTTGCCTTTCTTATCATTGGGATAATCGCTTTGTATGCGGCAAAAGTCTGAAGCGCCTTATTTTTTGAATTAACTTTCTATGCCAGAAAACCGCATGATATATGATTTTTCTTTAGAGCTTACAACCCGAATTTCGCTTCATAATTTGTTGAAATTTTTATGATTGGTTGCGCCCAATATGACAACATTGATCTGGCCTGCCTGTTCCATTACCGAATCCGCCTGACGCTTAATTCAGACCAGGTTATAGAGGGTGTAGCACTCGATACTGAATGGGATTCTAATCATCAAGAATGTATTAAAAGTAAAAATCCACGTTCTAAGAACGTGGTTTTGATTCCACCCTGGAAGGGTGTTATAAAGCTAACCTTCTAAGAAGGTTAGCTACGTTGTCGCCTCCTTCAAATTAATCGTTGAAATATAACTCCAAATTCCTTTCGATTCTTTCCTGATATTTAACATAATGCCGTATCATTTCTGCATCAACTCCAACCGTATCAACACAATACCCTTTCGCCCAAAAATGGTTGCCCCAGTACGGCTTTTCTTTCAGATACGGAAATTGACGAAATATCTGAATGGCAGCTTTACCTTTTACCGATCCCATCAATTTTGAGATCGATAACTTCGGAGGAACCTTAATCAATAGGTGTACGTGATCGGCTTGAACATTCAGCTCAATAATTTCACACCCTAGACGCTCTGAATACACTCGAATCGTCTTCTGAACCTCAAATCCTACTTTATCTATTGAAACCCGATACCGGTATTTCGGCACCCAAACAATATGATACTGGCAATGCCATATGACATGCGATAACTTACTTAATCTACTACTCATGCTTCTTCTCCTAATGCTGTGTCGTGGCGACAACAACGTTAGGATGCATGAGTAGTTTCTGGTTCTAAAGGCCCGAGCCTTCGAACCATCTCCACGTCCTAAGGACGTGGTTTTTTAAGTTTTAATAAAACTCGAGGATTCAGAAGTGCTGGTTGCAACAAAAACTATTACGCGAATGGAAGCATTGATAGACAATCCACATTTTCAAACAATCGACTTTATTTAAGTCAAGTGCTAACCGCACTCGCTTTGATCAATCGTGTATTACTAAGGAAGGTTTTATGGTCGCGATTACCAATTCGGTATTCAAATTCACGGCCGCTATTATAATTTAGCAGCAGCAGGGCATTGCCGGTTGCATCGCTCTTCACTTCCCATCGTCCTCTATCTTCATCCGAACTATTCGCACTGCCAAAGCCTGAATTAATATCGAAGGAACTGCTTTGAGAATCGTAGTAAGAAAATTGCTGATTCACAGGTTCATAACTAAAGTGTATCAAATAAATCGTAATATTCGGAGATCAAAATTAAATGGTTTAATTATAGAAAACCAGAATGTGTTTGAACGGTTTAACGGCTAAGCTTTATTCGACTGATTGAATTAATCGAGTGATCCTCCATCAGACTGCTTACCATTTGACTCCGCCCTTCCCTTTAGGTAGCTGCGAATATGCAACACTATCACTAATATAATTAGCCCGAAAATAATGGCGGCAATCGGCCGATCAATAAAATCTAAAGGCGTTTTCACGCGAGCCATTGAGGAGCGTAACTTCACCTCCATAATGCTACCAAGCACCATACCAAGTACAATGGGAACAATCGGTAAATTCAAACGCTTTAAAATCAACCCAAACATCCCGAAACCAGCAGAAATAGCGCAATCCGTAGCCGAATTTCTAAGCGAATAAACGCCGACAAAACCTAACGTCAAAATAAGGGCACCGAGAAAACGAGTCGGTATTCGAATCACTTTTAATATTTGATTGGTTGAAAAAAGCAGAAATACCAGAACAAATATATTAAGCAGAAATAGCGCAATATATAACGCCATGACAAAGTCCATATGATTGGCGAACAACTGTGGCCCCGGTATAACATTGTGAACATAGAAAACTGAAAGCATCATCGCGGTGAGTGCTTCACCGGGTATACCGAGTGCCAATAATGGAATCATAGCCGCACCTGGCACTGCATTATTCGCAGCCTCGGAAGCGACTAAACCTTCGGGCGATCCGTTGCCAAATAATTCAGGATTTTTCGAAGTTTTCTGTGCATAGGTATAAGACATGAATTGAGCGGTAAACTCACCCACCCCAGGAATCATCCCCATCAGAACACCGAACGATGACCCAACCGTTGCAATCCGTCTAAACACCCAAAGCTCTTTCAAACCTTCGAACAAGCCGCCTTTCACCGTCATCGGTATGGATCGCTGGTCTGGCTCTACCAATAATAGAAATGCCTGGGATAATGCAAATAACCCCAGGACAACCACAATAAGATCAATCCCTGATGCCAGCCAGCTTTGATCGAATGTAAATCGACGAGTATATTTGACCGGCTCGAGCCCCACCGTATTCAAAAAGATTCCGAAGCAGGCCAGCATGCCCGCCGAGAAAACCTGGCCACGATGCGCTAAAACAACCAGAATTATACCGAGTAAAGCGGCCAGAAAGATTTCACGACTACCAAATTGGGGTGCGACTAAAGCCAGTACCTGTGATAACAGGATTAGACAGACTACTGAGAAGATTCCGCTATAAAATGAAGCCGAATAAGCCAGCGACAAAGCGCGTTTTGGATTTCCGTCACGGGCCATTGGATGACCGTCGTAGGTGGTTAAGGCATTGACGGCAGTTCCGGGCGTATTGATTAGTATTGCGGGTATGGCACCGCCATACATTGACGAACCATAAATACCCAGCAACAGGGTTAATCCAACAATTGGGTCCATCGAAAAAGTAGCCGGGAGTAATATAGCAATCGCAACTGCCGCACCAACGCCGGGGATTGCTCCGATAATCACACCACCAATCGAACCCACCAGTAATGCCGCCAACACATCCCAACGGGCCAAAATTTCAATTGCATCGATTAAAGTATCCATTCAGTACGCTTAAAAGTTGAGCAGCATGAAATTACGAAGCGCATCGGGTAGATATTCATAAATCTGCCCGCCCGGTATTTTGACCTGCAAAAATGACTTAAATACCACGACAACGGCCAACCCTGTTACCAATGCACTCAGAATGATTTTTGGGTCTCTGTAACCTAGCCGAATATTCAACAGTCCGATGAATAAAAGGGTTGAAACTAAGTAACCTATGACGGGCACTGCCCAAACATAGACGAGGAACCAAAGCGCGTATTCAATCGAACGAATCCAGAAAAACACTTCAACCATTCGACCCAGAATACGTTTGGAACAAATCGAACCAAGGAAATGCAGAAAGGCGAAAAATGACATGCCAATTAAACTTACTGTTGGCCAAAAAGCGGGTTGAGAAAAAAGGCGGGTACGTTTAACCCATTTGGTTTCTTCGCCCAATTGCGTTAACAGGAATAAAGCGATTAATAGAAATAAAACCGCAAACACGAGGTCACCGCAACGACGGTCGCGTTTGAATAAAGTAATAAAACCTTGGGTTTTAACCACGTGTTATTTTGGGTGCTGAATAACAAATCCGATTAAGCGGGTCAAAACTGACCCGCTTAATATGAGGATAAATTATTCGAGGATCTTGTTAACCCGACCGACTGAAATGATGTCTTTTTCGATCTGCTTGTAGGCTTGATCAACGTCCTGCCAGTAAATTAAAGCGCCTGTTTCTTTGGCCAGTTTTTTCGCTTTATCTGACGCCATGACTTTCATAGCAGCCTTACGAATTTTAGCTCGAGCGATTGCGGGAGTATTTTTATGTACAAACAAGCCATTCCAAAGCGCGATGTTTAGTTCGGGAACCAGCTCAGCAACAGTGGGTACATTGGGCGTAATCCCAATGCGTTCACCGGTTAACGAGGCCAGTATTTTAATTTTATCCAGGCAAGGCAATACAAGCTGCAAGGTCGTGTTCATGACATCGACATCACCGGAAGCGAGAGTATTACAATCCAGCGCGTCGAAAGCCGCATCAGAAGTAAACTCAAAACCCAATTTAGACGCTAGCGCCAAAGTTACTTTAGTTGGAATTAAAGGACCGCCAAAATGTCCCAGAACAACTTCGTTATTTTTAGCATGCGCTGCTAATCCTGCCATATCATTATAAGGTGCTTCAGCTCCAGCAACTATAACAAATGGATAGGTAAGGAAGTTTCCAATCGGATCAAAAGGATTAGGACTCAACTCGGGAATGCCAATGTTTGGCCCAATGACAGGAACTGCAATAATAAAGGACCCAACGGTGTAACCGTCAGCAGGAGCCGTTGCAACGTCTATAGCCCCAGGAAAAGGTCCACCACCTCCACCGGGTTTATTAACGACGGCCGCTGGGACTCCATACATTGCCTGGAATTCATCGGCGATCATACGGGTTAATACGTCTTCAAGATCACCAGGTGGCCATGGTACGATAAAGCTGACCGGTTTTTCGGGATATTCGGCTTGTACACTTGGAGCATAGAGCATAAAGCTCATCAAAAAAGCTATTAATAATTTGTTCATATCTCCTCCAGTTTTTTTAGATTTACATCGATGATATCGATTCAACCAATATCAACCAATTCTTTTAATGCCAACCTGATTCAGGTTGCTCAAACCAGACATGTACCTGCCCGGTTCCAGTTGCATTTTCATAATCACTAAACAGCTCACCAGTTGCCCGACAGCCTTCACCACCCAGTGCAGCAACCATCATCAAATAATGGGCAAACATGCCTTCGGGTTTGTGCTGACGATAATCATCCATATGACGAATAACACTGGCGTGATCACCTGACTTCCACCATTCGAGTCTTTGCTCATCAGCTGCACGGGCTTCAGGCGTGCGGATGTGAACAGGGTCTGAAGATTCATGGTCTTCGAGTTCATCCAAGGGCCAGAATTGATGGCTCATACCACCGCTGGCAAGCAAAACAACCCGTAAGTTTGCTTCAGCCACAGCTGCCGCAATACCCCTGCCCACCGCGAGAAAGTTATCATCCCGTGCGGTTTGACACACACTCATAGAAAGCCAGGCTTCATCTTTATTCAGGAAATCAGCAAGATTTATAGTTGGGTAATGGATGGGTAAACAGGGGTCTGAACAGGGATAACAACGCACACCCTGTTGAACAACGTGCTGCGACACTTGCTCAGCAAACTGAGGATGACCTTTCATATCGAAAGGAATTTTGGACATACCTCGGGGTAATTCTTCAGAAGTGTATAGCCCCTGGCGTCGTTCATGAGCACTAATTATGAATTCGACAGTACTGGACCAATGAGTATCAAATACGAGTACAAGATCAGGACTTAGGCGGTCGAAAACTTCATTTCGCAGGCGATTCAAACCCGGCACAAGGCTGATTTCTTTGCCTTCATTAAGCGCATATCGAAGTTCTTGAGGAAACATAATGGTCGGAGCATGCGATAAAAATCCCGCACCTACGATCTCACCCATTACGCTGGTTTCCGGTGTTCAACATGATTAGCCTGGGCCGTTAAAATCGTCATGAGCTTATCATTCGATATTATCGTTTGCAACCAAACGAAATTATCAGGAGACCCCGTAAAAATCTTTGTTTCCTATCTGTTTTACTAACCTGAGAATTATCACCTATTCAACTTATTCCACGACAGGCGTAGACTAAGCTGATTGGACTCACCAGTATGATTATGATGTCACCCTACAAACTCGGTATATTTACTTTAATTGGGCTTAGCATGCTCGGTTGCAACCCAACCGAAAAAGAAGTGATAGACCCAGAATATAGTCTGACGCCGCTGTCTAAAGTTTCTCTAAAACAATTATCTAGTTGCGATGAAGTTACCGAGTATTTTGCCAGCAATCTAACTGAGACCCTGCTTTCAGGTTACCGCTACTACGATGGGGGCCCATTTTTCGATGACGTTATCTTTGCAACTGAAGCGGCCTCTGATTCAGTTGCAAGCGCTGCGAGTGGCAGTGCTGCCAATCCATCATCGGTTTCAAGTACTAACTTGCAAGTCGAGGGCGTCGATGAAGCCGACTCAGTCAAAACAGACTCGAATGGCAATATTTTTATAGCCCACCATGAAGAATTATTAATATACGACGGCTTTCCCGCTGAAGACCTTAATCAACTGGCCAGTTTGAAATTGGAGGCTCAGATTTCTGGCCTTTATCTGCTCGAGGATGACCACCGGATCGTTGCATTGGTATCGGATTATCGAAACGATGAAGTCAGTCTTTCGGCCAAAGAGTTCACCGCTTCTCCCCCTATCGATGGCTTTTGGAACCCTGGGGTCAGTATTATTCGTGTTGTAACCGTAGACATTTCAAATCTTGAAGAACCCACAATCGAATCTGATATTGAAATCGAGGGCTGGCTGGTTAGTTCCCGACTCATTAATGGCCGACTGCATCTACTGACAAATTATGATTTATATCGTTTCGCTTATCAGATTCTCGATGACGACATCAACAAAGATCTGATTGACTATGGCGACTACTATTCTGACCAAAAATCTGAAGAATACCTGGCGCTTCGCGAAGGCATTAGAAACAAAGTCCTGAACAAGTTACGAGGCCTTAATATCGATCAATTTTTACCCGCTAATGTTGATCACCAAACCGATAATACCCTCAGTAGATTATCCTGCGACGAAATTCACGCACCATCCGTTGACCTGTCAAATGTCAGTTTAATGACTGTCTCCAGTCTTGAAATCGGTTCAAACGAAATTGCCCAATCTGCATTACTGGGTAATGGCTGGATCACCTATGTGACTGAAAAAGAACTGTTTTTTGTCCAGAATAGTAATGGCTGGTGGTGGGCCCCATTCCAACGGCAACAAACTGCGATCCATCATTTCTCAATTGGAACTACTAAACCCGTCTATCAATCGAGCACCGCAGTTGCTGGCTATATCAATAATGCGTTTAGCATGAGTTTTCATGACAATCATTTACGCGTCGCCACATCAGAGCGTTTCAGACAGAACATGGAGGGTGTTACTGAAGAGGATGCCAACCATTTGTTTGTGCTTAAGGATAACGATTCTAACGGCATGGATATCACCGGCCAGGTTCTGAGTTATGCGCCGGGCGAACGCATATTCAGCGCGAGATTTTTCAACGATAAAGCCTTTGTCGTAACTTTCAGGCAGGTCGATCCATTATTTGGTTTTAATCTTTCCGATCCAACCAATCCGCGCATCGTCAGCGAACTAAAAATACCAGGGTTCAGCACCTATATTCATCCTCTGTCAGAAAATCTTCTGATTACCATTGGCGAGGACGGTGATGAATTTGGTTCAAACAACGATATTGCAATCAAACTTTTTGATGTTTCAGATTTATCAAACATGCGCTTGCTTGATAATTTTGTACCTGGCCCGAATTCAGGCTATAGCTGGTCAGCAGCCAGTTGGGATCATCACTCTTTTAATTATCATGCCGAAGCTAATATGCTGGTGATCCCTTTTAGTAATTATAACTATGATCAAAATTCAGGTTTTAGTGGCATGCTCGCGATGAATATCGATACAGAAACGCCTCTTGTTTCAGAACTTGGACGGATTGATCATCGCCAGTTACGATCGACTCAATGCAGTCAATCTGGAGACGAATTCTGCCAATACGACAGAGATTACAACTTTTGGCCCAGCCAACCGCGGCGAAGTGTCATTATGACAGATGGCTCAAACCGCTATCTTTATGCCATATCGTCAATCGGGCTGAGCGCGGTAAACACCGACAATTTTGATCTGACATTGAGTAACGATACGTTCCCCCAGCCGGATTACAATTATTATTACTGGTATTAAACCCTGCCCAGGATCCCCAGATTAATAGCAGCGGAACACTCTCCACTTCTATTAATCTTGCCAAAGCGCCTTCTGACTAATCGATAACGATCAATCCACGATGCACATCGCAAAGGCGTTCACCACCTGATTCAGTCACTACAAATGGCTCTGAGACAGCAGCGCCGAATTTCTCCAACCAGACTCCTGATTGAAAATGGAAACACATGCCAGCCTGCAATTCAGTTTCATCACCGGGGCGAAGACTGGCGGTTCGTTCACCCCAATCCGGTGGGAAGTTAAGTCCGATTGAATAACCAACCCGGCTTTCTTTACTGTATCCATGTTTATTTAGAATCGCCTGCCAGATTGCTTCAACCGCTTCACAACTGACACCCGGACGGGCCATTTCTAGTGCTGCATCAACCCCTTCGACAATCACTGATGCGAGTCGGCGAATCTCTTCGGGAGGTTTACCGAGGTACATGGTCCGCGTTAATGGCGCATGATAATGACGTCGTGCTGCGCCGATTTCCATTACCACCAGTTCATCATCAGGCAAGGGTTCGGCGCTCCAGGTTAGATGCGGTGTACTGGTCCCTTCACCCACCTGTATCAAGGGACAGAGACTTGTGTAATCGCCAAATTTCCCGTCAATTCCAAGGACCTGTGTTTGATAGACATCTGCAATGATTTCGTTCTGGGGTATGCCTGGCTTTAGCCGTTCAACGACTCGGTTCATCGCGAGCGTACAAATTCTTCCGGCTTCGCGCATATAATCAACTTCGGCGGGAGACTTCAAAAGTCTGATCCAGTTAACCAGTTCTCGATTATCAACAATACTAGCTTGAGGCAATCCATCGGTTAAATGTCGATGTGCTCTGGCCGTATAATAATGCGCATCAAGCTCGACACCGATTCGTGCAGACTTCCAGCCTCGATCAATGATTAACTCACTGAGTTCATCATAAGGGTGCCTATCTGGGTGATGAACCAGTGGCTCTGAAAATGAAATAATATTCTTTGCCGGAAGGTCGGTTGTAATACTGGCCGATTTAGCATCCTGAGCCCTTCCGAACCAGAATGGCTCTACTTCGTCAATATGAACCAGTAAACACTGTGGGGTGTAAAATGACCAGCCATCAAATCCACTGAGATAACACATATTGGCTGGATCCTGACAAATAATTAGATCCAACCCCTGATCTCGCATTCGGGATTTCACCCGTTCAACCCGATCACGATATTCTGCAATTTCAAAAGACTTTACAAACCCCACGGTAGTTCCCTCATAACAAAACATTGCCGACAGTGTAATGATCGAATAAACCTATGAACAGCAGATTTCACGAATTTGCCTTTTCCAACTTCGTCGAGCATAATTATTGCATACTCCAGCTGGAAGGTCATATGTACGATTCATCTCAAAAGAGTTTTAAAAATCTTGACTGGACTATGGCGCGCACTATCAGCCTTTCAATTCTGGTTGGCTTGATGGCAGCATTGGCGGCCAAAGGTCTGCTGATTGCGATAAAATTTACCCAAAACTACCTACATCCTGTTCCAATTCAGCAACTCGTCCAGAAACAGGGTATTGAAAACGCCATGCTTACCTTCTGGGATGTCGGTACCCTGGTTATTTTCGGACTGGTTGTCGGTTTGCTAACGCATTATTTAATGCCAAACCGTATGAACCGAGGATTATCACATGTCATAGAGGACATTCATTTTAACAAGGGTCAAACTGGTGTTCGAGAAGGTCTTTCAGTCGGCTTGATCTCTGCAGTTTCTATCGGCGCAGGCGCATCGGTCGGTCGATACGGCCCCGCAGTTCATCTCGGAGCCGCAGCAGCCAGTGGTGTCGGGACATTTTTCAACTTATCTGATCAGGAGAAATTAACCTTAAGCTGTGCGGGCATTGCCGCCGCCATATCTGCCTCATTCCTGGCACCGCTTGCAGCCGTTATCTTTGTACAGGAAGTAGTATTACGACAATGGAAGATTTATCAGTTTATACCGACGGCCGCGGCAGCTGTTACCGCTTCCGAAATAGCTAAGACGCTAGACGTTCACTTCACGATTCCCAGCAAAATTATTCCTGATTTTGTTCCACCTTACGAGTTTATCCTGTTTGGTCTTATCGGGGTCCTTTGCGCCTTTGTTGCCATTGCCTTTAATCACATGCTGCCGAAAGCAGCTGGCTGGGTGGCTAAATATGTCAAAGTCGACAATCGAATAAAGCCTGCAATCGGCGGTTTGATTCTTGGCGGCATCGGGTTCGCATATCCTTCTGTTCTCGGTCTTGGTAGTTACGAAACTCAAATGGCAGTGGCTGGGGAGATAGCGCTCAAACTATGCCTGATACTTCTGGTTCTGAAATTTGTTGCGACGATTGTCAGTCTGGCCTTTGGTTTCAATGGAGGGGTTTTTGGTCCGAGCCTGTTTATGGGTGCGATGATCGGTGCATCGGTCGGTTTTGTAGCCGAAGGCAGTGGTATAACCATTTCAGGTATCTCGCTTTATGCTATTGCAGGTATGGGCGCGACCGTTGCGGCGGTTATCGGAGCAGTATTCGCCGCTATTATTGCCATGATCGAAATGACTGGAAAACTCTCACCTTCGCTACCACTATTATTTTCAGTCACAACCGCCTATGTTGTTCTCTATCTATTCTCCCAAAGTTCATTACTGGTCAATCAATTGAAAGGCCGAGGCAAAAACCCATTTGTCGAAATTTATGCCAAAGATTCAAAATACGAGGGCATCAAATAGAAAATTGAAGATGGCGGTGCTGGATAGTGGAGCCACATCCAACCAGCACCGCTAGTCAACATTGAAACTAAATATTGGTAACGAGCAGAAGGTACACTTAAATCGGTTTAGTTTTTTGATATTGAATCAGATAATTGATCCTGAACAGTTACCGGTTTTACGCCAGGCATTTGATAATCAGTTGAAGGACAGTGCATTTCGTATTCCGGATAACGATCGAGAACCCATTCTGAAGGCGGTTCAAAAATCAGGGCTAGATCCTGACATTGTCTATATTCAGGTTCCTGCAGTCGGTGGTTCCTTTCATCATGACTGGGCCTGGCACGGATCGGGACAAAATCCTTCCGACCAACCTTGACGGCTGCTCGTCTTTAACGCTATGCATTCATCTATCGAGTATGTTCCAGAGAACTTTGACCAGAGCATTAATCCGATCTACAGTCGATATAAAGGGCTCGACGACAATCAGCTTGATGAAAACTATTTCGCAATCTTATGGCGTGGAGACGCATATAGAGCACCGCAGATCGAGTGCTATTTAAACAACCGCTAACTGCCCCAATATAGCGGCATAATATGGCCGCGTCATGACCGGTTAAATACTAACAATTTCACCGGCTGTACACATGCAAACAGATCGCCTACAACAAACCTTTCTAAATATACGAAGCAATCGAAAATTCGAAGTATTTGTCATTACCATTATTGTTATTTCGGCAATATTAATAGGTGCCAAGACCTACGACATTCCCGTATATGTCGAAAACATTATCATTTTTCTCGACTGGTTAATCACTGCTTTTTTTCTGATTGAGATAACGATCCGTTTTCTCGGCGAAGAACGCAAGAGAGATTTCTTCAAAAGTGGTTGGAATATTTTCGATTCAATCATCGTATTCGCAAGTCTGGTACCGATTGATAATAGCCAGATGGCTTTGTTAGGACGGTTGATTCGAATCTTTCGAGTGCTGCGTCTCGTGTCTATCGTCCCTGAAATGCGGATTCTCATCAATGCGCTAGTAAAGGCCATGCCACAACTGTTTTACGTGGTCGTTTTAATGTTTATAATTTTTTACATTTACGGTGCAGCTGGCAGCATGTTTTTTGCCCACATCAATCCAGCTTTATGGGGTGATGTCGCCATTTCGATGTTAACGCTATTTAGAATCATGACGTTCGAGGACTGGACTGATGTCATGTATGAAACTATGACATTTTATCCATTGAGCTGGATATACTATTTATCGTTTATATTCTTTACTGCGTTCGCCTTCCTCAATATGGTCATTGGGATAGTGGTCAATACACTCCACCAGGAAAATGAGCTGGCCGCGAATCTGGAACGCGAAAAAGCTGAATCGGAATTGCAACGCATTGAAAATAAAATCGACGCGATCCAGAAATTACTGGAACGTAAGTAAGGGTCGGGAAAATAAAAAGTATCCCAAGATTGAGTTGGGTGTTGGGTGTTGGGTGTTGGGTGTTGGGTGTTGGGTGTTGGGTGTTGGGTGTTGGGTGTTGGGTGTTGGGTGTTGGGTGTTGGGTGTTGGGTGTTGGGTGTTGGGTCAGATTCAAGACACGGCAATGTGCGCATAGTTAATCTATGCAATCATTGATACAACGCAGAACCTGAGTCGACAAACAAGCAAGATGGGATAACACTTTATTTCCGCGGTTAAGGTTCCATGAATAGCTTCTAGGGTATTAAATCAAGGCTGAATTAACTGATAAACCACCCAGATCAAATCAACAAGAATCTGAGCGGTTTAATAAGTTAAAGTCTATTCTCGAGCTGAGTTAGCGGAAAGGTTTAACTGAGGGTGTAAAACAAACTGTGTAACTGCCCGATTTAAATATGAGGAGCCAGCTCCTCGAATTCGATCATAAAACGATTTAATGC